>CABTZA010000052.1 GCA_902489225.1 uncultured Collinsella sp. | reverse complement strand
CCTCACGCCCGCCCCGGTCGCCGGCTACCTCGTGGCGCCCACGGGCGCCGCCATCGTCGCCTCACTGCGCACGTCCGAGCACCTACCGGCCCGCTACCGCATCGAGGCCGTCGGCTACGGCGCCGGTAAGCGCCCCTACGAGGGTTGCTCCGGCACGCTCCGTTGTCTGCTCGTTCACGTGGATGCATAGCCATGGATGCCCGCAAAGAAAAAAGCCGCGCTGCCATCGTTGCGGCGTTCTCCGAGCTGCTACGCGAAGTGGACTACGGCAAGATTACCGTCGGCGACATCATCGCGCGCGCTCACGTAGGCCGCGCGACATTCTACGGCCTCTTTAAGAGCAAAGACGACCTACTGTCCGAGCTCGTGAGCGACATCTGTACCCACGCCCTCGACGACGATGGCACACCGCTCGACGACCCACTCGTGCAGGTCGAGCATATCCTCAACAACCTCTGGGAGCGCCGCCAGGGCGTTCGAGCCCTCGTAGCCGGCGCCGGCTCCCGCGCCTTCGCCGACTGCTTACGCAAGACCATCATGTCACGAGCAGCCGAAACCGTCCCCGCCGACTCCACAGGCCCCGCTGGCACCATGGACCGCAGTTTCTTACTACACCACATAGCCTCAAGCTTCGTAGCCACCGTCCAATGGTGGGCCTGGCACAACTTCCAAGCAGACAAAGCCGACGTAGCCAAAGACTACTTATCAGCCATAAAGCCCCTCTTCAACTAGGTAACCACTCCACCCCAAAGAAAAACTTCATCCCAAAGCACCGCCCCACCCCAAGGCGCCACGTATCCCAAAGTGCCACTCTCACCCCAAAGCCCCGCCCAACCAAAAGCACAACCCATCCCAAAGTGCTAGCAGCAGCCCAACGCCCCTACCAGCAACAAGCCCCTCCCACCCAAATTCAGATATATATGTAGTGTTGCTTGTCCCAACGCGACTAAGATCCCGCAGCTGGCCGCATAGGGTAACTTCCCAGCGCATTCCGCAGGACGAAAGAACCCCCGCCGCACGAAGTGCGCAGCGGGGGTTCTTTCATGTCCGAGGACGCGCTGGGAAGTTACCCCATGCGGACGGCGAACAATATATGTAGCCTCAGACTAGAACATACCCAAGAAACCATGCACAAACAGCGCGGCCAGAGCGGCACCAACAAACGGAGCAATGCCAGGAACAAGCAGGCCGTACTTCCAGTTGTTGTCGGCCTTGTTCTTGATCGGCAGCACCTGATAAGCCATGCGAGGACCAAGGTCACGAGCCTGGTTCATGGCGAAGCCAGTGATGCCGCCCATGCCCATACCAACGGCCCAAACGATCAGACCGACGCAGATAGCGAGCATCAAAACGTTCTCGCCGGCACGGTTAGCGGCAGCAAGGATGGCGCTGATGAACACGAAGGTGCAGATAGCCTCGCAGAAGAAGTTACGGGCATAGTTGGTGCCCTCGGTGGTGGGGTTGGTCGAGAAGATGTTGCGCTGAGCAACGGGATCGATGACACCATCGGAAGCCTTGAACTCATCGGCATACATCAACCACGCGATCACGGCACCCGCAAAGCCGCCGAGCATATCGGCAACCATGAAGGGGATGCAGTTGCTCCACGGCACCAGGCCGACGATGCACTGGGCAAGCACCATGGCGGGGTTCATGCACACGGCGCCGCCAAAGACAAACAGGCAGACCGAGATGCCAAAAGACCAGGTGGTGATGGCAAACATGTGGCCGGAGCCCTGATACTTGGTGCCCTTAAGCACGGTATCGCAGTGCACGCCCACGCCAAAGATGATCATGAGGGCCGTTGCACCGAATTCGCAGAGGAGTTTGGTAAGCATAAAACCTTATCTTTCTTGTCGGTTATAAACGATTCGTTTAGGCCACGCACTAGTGCTGCGCGACGACAACGCCCAGGCCATCGGGAATGACGGCAACCTTGGCATCGGCACCCTTCATCTCAAAGGCGAGCTTGAGCGCCTCCTCGATAGTGTTGACCGGCGTCATGTGCATATCCTTGAGCATCTGGTGATCGCACAGGTCGGTAACCATGATCACGGGATGATGTGCCAGGATGCGAGCGAAAATCTGGCTCGTCCACTGGTCGGGCAGGGTCTCGTCCTTAGGACGATCGATGCAGGCGCGCTCAAACTCCGCCGGGTCGTTGTCGGCGATGTTGTGATAGAAGCCCTCGCCGCCGTGACCGTCGGCACAACCGGCGACATCGATAATCACGCCGCCCTCGGGAAGTGTGGCCTCGGCAGCGCACATGCCCTTCACGGCCTGGTAGATGTTCTGATCGAGCGGGTAGCCGCCGTTGGTGGTGATGGCAATCTCGCACTCAACGGGCTCAACACCGGCAAGGCTCTTCACAAACTCGCAGCCAGCCTCGTGTGCCTTGTGGATGTCGCCGGCGAAGGAGCCAATGACCTCGTGCTTACCGTTGAGCACCACGTTGAGCACAAAGGCAAGGTGAGCCATCTCGGCAGCGGCAAACATGTCCTCGCTCACGTGGTTGTGGCACAGGTTGCCGGCACGCGAATGGGAATCGTTCACAAACTGGCCGTTGTGGTTGTACATGATGGTCTTGTAGCTGGCGATGCCAGGCAGGACGGACTTGCGGCTGCCAGAGAAACCAGCAAAGAAGTGCGGCTCAATGAAGCCCTCTGCAAGCAGCAGATCGCAATCGGCAGCGATCTTGTTGATGATGCACTCGCCACCAGAAGGAAGGGTGCCGATCTTCTTCATCATGCTGTCATCGGTCGCGACGTGCATAACGATTTCCTCGTTGGCAACGATCTCCTCGCCGTACTTGTTGACGAGCTCCTCGTGCGTCGACGGACGATGCATACCCGTAGCAACCAGAATACGCACGCGAGCCTCGGGCGCAGCAGAATGGATGTGATGCAGCAGAATAGGCATCGTCACACGCGAGGGAACGGGACGCGTATGATCGGAGCTAATGATGACGATATCCTTCTTGCCAGCACAAAGCTCCTCGAGCGAAGGCGAGCCATAAGGATTGGCAAGCGACTCCTCTACCAGCTCTTCCTGCGATTTCGTGGTCTTAAACTCGTTTTGATGACCTTCCATCACACCCGCGAAGTTCTTATCCTCGAGCTCCAGATGCAACGTCTTGTGGTCAAACGGCAGTTCACATTCAAACAATGACGAGCGCCCTCTTCCTTTTCAACTGACACACTAGATAAACCGTTGGAAGGATACGCCGCTCACCGAAAAACACCACCGTCCACCGACTCATTAACACAACGTTCATATTTGCCCCATAACAAAACGGCCGCGATCCCAAACGGGACCGCAACCGCCTGTAAAAGACACAATAGACAGGATGACTTACGCAGCGCCGAGGCAAACATCTACCCCGAGATGTACGCACGTAAGCCATTTTGCATAAATGCGTTAATTAATTGCATAAAATGGTGCATGGATTTCAAACCGTACCAGGGTAGTACCCTCCGGAGCGTGCATTTTTGCGAGTATTCAGTATCGCGGGATAAGATTTTGGTGTCAAAAGTCTTTCAAAAGGTAGATAGTCCTCATGACTCGTCCCATCTGGATAGCATGCGGCGAGAAACCAGCCATATACGGGCATCGCCAAGGCCCAATTGTCGTGCAAAAGCATCAACAAAGGTAGCGAAAGCCGGCTATGGCCTTATGCATCAATCTTTGGCTGCTGAAAACTCCGTTTTTTGCACGTCGCCCCAAGCACCACCCTCAGCCAACGGCCAATCCGCCGAAAACCGGACATCGTAGGGCCCGCCATTAGTTTACTTTTAGGCACACTCCACAGGACGCAAGAAGCCCTCGCCGCACTCCACATTAGGCGCGAAGCGCACTTTATTCTCCTCAGCTTTAATCCCAGAAGACCGAGGACGAAGGGACCCGATGGGTTTCCCTCTGAATGCATTCCGCAGCACGAAGCCCTTTCCAAACGCGCGAAGCGCGCCTTTATTTCCCCAGCAAGTAATCCACCGAAGACCGGACATCGTAGGGGCCGCCGTTTGTTTTCTTTCCGGCGCATTCCGCAGGACGCAAGAAGCCCTCGCCGCACGAAGTGCGCAGCGAGGGCTTCTTGCATGTCCGAGGACGCGCCGGAAAGAAAACAAACGGCCGCCCCGGACAACGACTACAGGGCTATCGATTACCCCGTGTTCTGCAAACCTGCCGAGACGCCGGTCACAGTCGAAAGAATCAGGCTCATGTACTCGGCCTTCTTCTCCTCGGCCATCTCGTCCTGGTTCATACGCACCTCGCGAAGGGCGCGGACCTGGGCGATGGACAGGGCGTCGACGTAGGGGTTGCGCACGCGAACGGCACAGCCAAGCACACGGCGGCGCTGCAGCGGCCACTCGTCACCGACGATGGCAAGGACCCACTTACGGGTGAGCTGCATCTCGGTGAAGACCTTCTCGGATAGATCCTGGCGATCGCCCAGATGCAGATACATCTTGGCGATGCGCTGGTCAGTCTTGGCGATCGACATCTCGATGTTGTCGATAAAGGTGCGGAAGAACGGCCACTCCTGGTAGGCAGCCTTAAGCTGGTCCAGATCGCCAAACTGCTCGCAGGCGGTACCCAGGCCGTACCAAGCGGCCAGGTTAATGCGCGCCTGGCTCCAGCTGAAGATCCACGGAATGGTACGCAGGTCGTCGAGCGACTTGGCGCCCAGGCCGCGCTTGGCGGGACGCGAGCCGATCGGCAGCAGACCGACCTCGGTCAGCGGCGTCACGGTCGAGAACCACGGTGTAAAGTCCTCGGTGTTCAGCAGGTCCAGATAGCGCTCGTGGCTTGCGGCGTTGAGCTTCTCGGCCATATCCCAGAACTTCTGCGTGGTCTCGGTGTTGGTCTTCTCGACACTCGGGGCCGACTGCAAAAGCGTTGCGGCGGCAACGGACTCAACATGGCGCTGAGCCAGCGTGCGGTTGCCGTAACGGGCAAAGATGACCTCGCCCTGCTCGGTGAGCTTAAAGAAGCAGTTGACCGAACCCTTGGGCTGCGCCAGCACGGCCTTGTTGGCCGGGCCGCCGCCACGGCCCACGGCACCGCCGCGACCGTGCATGAGCACCAGGTCGATATCGTTCTTCTCTGCCCACTTGGCGATGCGCTCCTGCGCGGAGTGCAGCGCGAGCATGGCCGTGGTAGGACCGGCATCCTTGGAAGAGTCGGAATAGCCCAGCATGACCTCCATGCGGCGGTTGGTCTGGGCAAGGCGCTTTTGCACCACGGGCAGCGTAAGCATCTGATCGAGCACGTCGACGCAGCCCTCGAGGTCCTCGAGCTGCTCGAACAACGGGATCACGTCGAGCTCGGGGACATCCTCCTCGTGTGCAAAGGACAGGTGCGCCAGCTCAAAGACGTCGGCCACATGCTGAGCGCTCTTGGTAAACGAGATGATGTAGCGGTGCGCCATCTTCTTGCCGTAGCGCTTTTGGATGGAGCCGATAGCGCGGAAGGTATCGATGACCTCGCGCGTCATGGGCTGCAGGTCGCCATGGATACCGTTCTCGTGGATATCCTTAAGGGCGCGGGCATGCACCACGGAGTGCTGACGGAACTCCATCTCGACCATATGGAAGCCGAAGGACTCGACCTGCCAGATGATGGTTTGGACCGGACCGTAGGCAGCACGGACGGCACCGCAGGCGGCCAGCGAACGCTGGACGACGCGCAGGTCATCCAGGAACTCGTCGGCGCTGTGGTACATGGTGTCGGTGATACGACGGACGGTGGCGTTCAGGCGGTCGGCCATGACGAGCATGACGGCGCGATGCGGCTCGTGCTCGGAGATCAGCTCGGCGCGGGCCGTGTAACGAGGGCTCATCTCGACCTGATGGTTCCACAGGTTAATGAGCTCGGCCGACGGCTTGCTGTAGGTAGCCTCGAGCGTGAGGTTGCGGCCGATGTGGCGGCACTTGTCCTCGAGCTTGAGCACCATGTGCGTAAAGTACTTGGCGGCGACCTCACGGCTCACCTTGGCGGTGACGTTGGGGTTACCGTCGCGGTCGGAACCGATCCAGCTGCCGGGATGGAAGAACGCCGGGCACAGCGGCGGCACAGTACCGGCCTTGTCGCCCAGCACCCAATCGTCAAAACGACGATAGATAACGGGGATAACGTCGAACAGCGTGTTATCGAAGATGTCGATGATGGTATCGGCTTCCTCGACCGGCGTGGGCTTCTTGAGCGCGATGGGACTCGTACGCACCAGGGCGTCGATCTCCTGCAGCATATGGCGCTCGTTCTCCACCAGGTCGGAGCCGCCCAGACGCGGACGCTCCTCCAGCAGGTTGGAGATACGGCGGATCTTGCCCTCGACGGCCTTACGACGGGCCTCGGTGGGATGTGCGGTAAAGACAGGGTGGAACTCGAGCTTGTCGAGCAGCTCGTTGGCACCCTCGACACCCAGCTCATTCACCAGCTGGTGATAGGCAACGGTAAGCTCGTTGGCAGGATCGACCTCGGTATCGGTCGACGCACCGGCCTCGCGCTCGCGCAGCTGCGCCACACGGTAGTTCTCCTCCGACAGGTTTGCCAGATGGAAAAAGCTCGTAAAGGCGCGAACGATGACCTGCTGCTTATCGAGCGGCAGGCTGTCGATCAAATCGACGACCTCACGAAATGCCACGGCAGTGGGCTCGTCGGCGGTGGGCACGCCCTGCTCGTCGACGGCTTCGTCGGCAGCGCAGGTACCGGGGTTGCCGGCATTGACCACAATCTCGGCTGTCAAAATCTTGTCGAACAGGTCCGCGATCTCGGGATCATACTCGCTAAGCACACGGCGCTCCAGGCGCAAGAACAGCGCCAGATTGTCGCGCAGCTCCTCGGGGATCTCGATCTCGGCGAGACGCTCCCTGGACTCGGCATTCGAGCCGATTCGGTTAACGAGGCGGTTGACCACGGCAGCGACGCGCGCCGCGGCTTCGGGTACAGACTGGTTGCTTAGGTTCTCAGCCACGTTTCCTCCCATTCCTCCTTCTATGCACGTAACATGCGGTATTCATTATAGGCGCTTGAGAAATACTTTCGACACTGATTGCGCTTTACCACACAAAAGTATTTTCTGCATTGCAAAGGTTTTTGCCCTAAATGGTCGTATTTCTCGGTGGGCGGCATACGTAAACGGGGGCATTCCGCATAAAAGCGAAACACCCCCGTAACAATCGCTCTCCATGAGCAGGGCACGTTAGCAGGCCCGAAGCTCAAAAAGATGCGCTACAGGCGCTCGCGAACCGCCTCGACGACGTTGTCCAGATCGGCGAGCACCTCGTCATGGCTCTGCATGTCGCGCACTTTGACCTTGCCGGCGGCAAGCTCGTCGCCACCCAGGACCAAGATGAGCTTGGCGCCTACCTTATCGGCTTGCTTAAACTGGGCCTTGAGCGAACGACCCTGATAGTCGGCCTCGGTCACGATACCTGCGGCGCGAAGCTCCTGCGTAATGGCAAAGACGTTCTGACGCAGCTCCTTGCCGGCGTTGGCGACATAGACGCACGGGGCCTCATCGGCACCCAAATCGCTGCCAAAGGCCTGCAGGGCCAGCAGGGCGCGCTCAAAACCAACGGCAAAGCCGACGCCCGCCGTGGGCTTGCCACCCTCGAGCTCGACCAGGCCGTCATAGCGGCCGCCGCCACCGATGGAGCCGACGCCGGCGCCAGGGGCCTCGACCTCAAAGACAGTACGGGTGTAGTAGTCCAGGCCGCGCACCAGGGTGGGATCCTCGACATACTCGATACCGGCGGCATCCAGATAGCGCTTGACCTGCTCGTAGTGCTCGCGGCACTCGTCGCACAGGTTGTCACCCATCAGCGGAGCCTCGGCCATGATCTCGCGGCAGTGGTCGTTCTTGCAGTCGAAGGCGCGCAGCGGGTTGAGCTCGGCGCGCTCGCGGCACTCGTCGCACATCTCGTCTGCGTGATCGAGGATAAACTGCTTAACCTGCTCGCGGTAAGCCGGACGGCACTGGGCGTCACCCATCGAGTTGATGAGCAGACGAAGCTTGGAAAGATCGAAGCCCAGGCGCTTGTAGAACTC
This sequence comes from uncultured Collinsella sp., assembly GCA_902489225.1. Taxonomy (GTDB): domain Bacteria; phylum Actinomycetota; class Coriobacteriia; order Coriobacteriales; family Coriobacteriaceae; genus Collinsella. The sequence continues at coordinate 2,962 of CABTZA010000052.1, read as the reverse complement.
CATGAGCATGATGATGCACTCGGCGTCTGCCGCCGGATCGGGAGCGCCGAGCCACTCGATGCCCACCTGGTGGAACTGGCGCAGGCGGCCCTTCTGGGGACGCTCGCCGCGGAACATGGCCTCGGCGTAGTAGGCCTTAAACGGCGTGGAGCCCTGGGGCACCAGGTTGTTCTCCACGACGGCGCGCACCACACCGGCCGTGCCCTCGGGACGAAGTGCCAGGCGCTGCTTGGGCTTGAGTTTGGTGTCGGTGCCCTCGGTAAAGACGCGCTCCAGGTTGGCACCGCTGAACACGCGGAACATTTCCTTGCGCACGACGTCGGTCGACTGGCCGATACCGTGGACAAACACGTCAACCTGCTCGATCGCGGGCGTCTCGATGGGTTTAAAACCAAACGGCTCGAACACGCCGGCCGCAATCTGCTGCATCTTTTGCCAGGCGCGCATCTCGGCGCCGATAAGGTCGCGGGTTCCCTCCGCCTTCTGTGCCTGCATGGGCAAACACCTTTCTTTTGTATCGCGTCATAGGTAACGGTCATTATACGGCACAAAGCAGCAACGCGGCGGCGCGTCTGACCGAACGAGGGTATGGGGACTCGTTCGGCCAGACGCGCCGCCGCTGTTTGTGATCCGTTTTCCTCCGTCCCCTGCGGATCACGTGATCTGTTGGGGACGGAGGAAAAGGGACCATTTCGTAGGCCCGTGGCCGCCTTGGAAACCGAATGGATGCTCGTACCATCATTCGGTTTCCAAGGCGGCCACGGGCAGAACGGGGCGAACAGAAAAGAGCGACGGGCGTCTACTCCCCCGCCACGCTCGCGCGCAGCTTGGCGGCGATGGGCTCGGTTGCCAGCAGGAACACGAGCATGGCCACGGAGCACGCCAGGCACACAATCCAGGTGCTCGCAAAGGAGCCAGAGACGGCAAAGAGCACGTAGACCTGCCACAGCTCACCCACAAAGCTCATGCCAGCAAGCACCGCCGAGGTGGCGATAACGGTGAGCGAGCCCAATACGCGGCCACTCACCTTATCGGCAACATGGCCGATAACGAGCGAACCCACGACGCTCACCACGGTGGAGATAGCGTTGGAGACGTTGTACTGGGCAAGCGTAATCCCGAGGTCGCTGACGATCAGCGGCTGGAACAGGCTCATGCAGTTGACGAAAATCGTGTAGCACGTGGCCATGATCACGAAGCCGGAGGCCACCACGAGCCAGCCGGGGAAGAACTTACGCTGCTGGGACATACTGCTCCTTATTTAACAGACGAATAGCCGGCGCCGGGCGCCGGTAGTGCCCAAGATTGCCTTGAAAGACAAGGGCATAGGCCTTACGGCCATGCCCGCAGGCTTGAAAGGCAAGGTTGGGTACTACCGGTGGTCGGCGATATAGCCCAAAGCGACGGCGGCATAGGCCGCAGCACCGAGCGGCAGCTCGGCATCGTTAAAACGTGCCTTGGGATGGTGCTGGGCAAAGTGTTCGTCCGTGTCGGTTACGGCCGCGCCCACGGTAAAGTACGCGCTCGGAATCTCGCTCGAGATAAGCGCGAAGTCCTCACTCGCCATGGCATGGAATAGCGGCAAGAAAGCCGCCTTGGGCAGCACTGCGCCCATGTAGCCAAGCGACGCCTGAGTCATATCGCTGTCGAGCACAAGCGGCGGAACATCCGAAAGCGTCTCGATGGTCGCCGGCGTACGATATGTTGCGGCAACGCCGTTAACGACCTCCGCGATGCGGGTCTTGAGGTGAGCCATGAGCTCAACATCAAAGCCGCGCAGCGTTCCCTCGAGCACGCAGGTGTCGGGGATGACGTTGGCCGCCAAGCCGCCGGCAAACTTGCCAACGGTAAGCGCGACTTCCTTGGCCGCCGGCACCTCGCGGGAGATAAGCTCCTGGAGCGCCAGGTGCACATGCACGCCGGCCGTGATGGGGTCGATGCAAATCTCGGGGCTCGAGCCATGGCCGCCCTTGCCCTGAAGCGTGATGCGAAAACCGCACACGCCCGAAAGCGCCGGGCTGCCGTAGAGCACCAGGCCAAGCGGCGACTGGCTGTTGACATGCATGGCAAAGGCCGCCTGAGGGCGCGGGTTCTCGAGCAAGCCGTCGGCGATGGCAGCGCGTGCTCCCTCAAAGGTCTCCTCGCCCGGCTGGAACAGCAACTTAACCGTAGCGTTGGCATCAACAAGCTCTGTTTCGCGCGCTTTGAGCATACGAGCCGCACCAAGCAGCGCCGTCGCGTGCATATCGTGACCGCAAGCGTGCATGCAGCCGTTGGTGGATGCAAAGGGCTCGCCGGATTCCTCGGCAACGGGCAGGGCGTCCATGTCGCCACGAAGCATGATGACCGTACCGGCCTGCTCATTCGTGCAGACGCCATTGCCTTGGGCCGCGGCGGCACCGGCGCCGACAAGGCCCACAACGCAGGAACCATCGACGAGCGTAGCAAATGGGATGTCCATCTCGGTCAGGCGCGCTTGGATATACGTAGAGGTCTGCGGGAGGCTATTACCCAGCTCGGGCATCTGGTGTAGATCGTGTCGCCACGCAGCGAGCTCGTCTGCAAAAGCCTGAGCTTCTGCGACAAGACCGTCACCGATAGCGGTCTGCGCCGCCGCGGTGGCCTTGGGCGCTGATTGCGGTTGAAGATCGGACAGTGCTGGTGCCATAGATGCCCTCCAGTAACGTTTTTGCAGCAAGCACTTTGATAGCGTAAAGTGCAAGGTACTACTTTAAGGGCGACGCATAAAAAATGCCGCCCCGGGAGGCGGCGCAACAAATTGTTTACAATTGCGGACGCGGCTTTCGACGCAAAAAATCGAAATGCGTCTCGCTCAAGATAATCGAAAGAAAGATGAGCGCGAAGCCGGCGAGCAGGCGCGAGGTGAGCGCCTCCCCCATCAGCAGCACCGAGAACAGCACACCCGAAGGCGACTCCATCGAAAGGAGCAGCGAGCCCGTTG
>CABTZA010000051.1 GCA_902489225.1 uncultured Collinsella sp. | reverse complement strand
TTAAACCGATGATTCAGGCGCGAGTCGGCATTCAAATCGTATAGGGATCCCAACGCGCCCGCCTTGGCGTCGCTCGCGCCATACACGCAGCGCCCCACGCGCGCGTTGACCATAAGCCCCGCACACATGCAGCAGGGTTCAAGCGTCACGTAGACCGTACAGTCGGAAAGGCGCCAGCGGCCAAGTGCCTGGGCAGCGGCGCACACGGCCGCAAACTCCGCATGCGCCGAAGGGTTCTGGTCGAGCTCGCGACGATTATGCGCCCTCGCGACGATCTCGCCGTCGCGCACCACTACGGCTCCGATGGGCACCTCGCCCACCGCCGCGGCGGCTCGCGCCTCCGCCAGCGCCTCGCGCATGAACTTCTCGTCGATTTCGGTGATCGTCATCGTTCGCCTTCCCTGTTGCAAATTCAAAACGATGCTATCATTACGACTCACGGAGAGATGGCAGAGCGGTTGAATGCGGCGGTCTTGAAAACCGTTGAGCGCGAGAGCGTTCCGGGGGTTCGAATCCCCCTCTCTCCGCCACTTTTAGTGATGCACCGGTGTCATGGTCCGCTCAAACAATGCATCGACCACGTCGGCTATCTCAGGTCGGCGCTCAAGATCGTGGCCCGATTCCCACCATATCGTGAAAAGTCGAATAATGCCGCCGACGACAAACTCAGACGTCGTCTCGAGTGACACGGGAGCCAGGGCATCCTCGGCAAGCACGTTCATCACACGCTCGCGGATGGAGCGGGCAATGCGGTCGCAAATAACGTTGGTCAACATACCCGACATGCTGCTTGCCAAAATGTTATCCATGAGCCGCTCGTGCGCCAGAATCAAATCCATGGCATCGTCCAAAATCGCGTGTCGAAGCGCGTGCACGTCCTCGGCAGACACTGCGCCGGCCTCATCGGGCTGTTTTTGCGGCAAGCCCGACATAAGCTCATCGATATAAAAGGCAAAGTAATCGTTCTTGTCACGAAAGTGCTTGTAGAACGTCGTGCGGCGAATCATGGCGCGGTCGCACAGCATGGCAACCGTCAGGTCCTCAAAACGATGCTCCTCGAGAAGCTCGGTAAAGGCATCGAACAGGGCACGGTAGGTTTTCTTGATGCGAAGGTCCACTGGTATCGCCATCCTCAGGGCAAAGACAACACTCGTCAATCTGTCGCATATCTTACACCTGTACCTCGCGCGCTTTGCCCCGGTGCCAACCCTACCGAAAACATAACGCTTACCGGAAAGTTCGGCACGGCAAAACGTTGCGGGTATACTAGTAGCGTTATACCAACGGCAGCTGGCGCATGCCGCCGCGGCCTTTCGAAACGGAGACATCATGATTACCGTCATCATCGGCATCGTTGTTGTCATTGTGATTGTCTGCGCCATCGCCGGCATCTACAACAACATGGTCACCAAGCGTAACCGCATCGATAACGCCTGGCAGAACATCGATACGCAGCTGCAGCGTCGCAACGACCTGATCCCCAACCTGGTCGAGACCGTCAAGGGCTACGCCAAACACGAGCAAGAGACGCTCTCCGCCGTGATCAGCGCGCGTAACACCGCCGTCAAGGCCACCACGCCCGAGGCCAAGATGGAAGCCGACAACGTGCTGACCGGTGCGCTGCGCCAGCTCTTCGCCGTAGCCGAGGCCTACCCCGATCTTAAGGCAAACACCAACTTTACGCAGCTGCAGGCATCGCTCGAGGATACCGAGAACAAGATTAGCTATGCACGCCAGAGCTACAACGATTGCGTGCTCAGCTACAACAACGCCATTCAGACGTTCCCGGCTGTCATCTTTGCCGGCATCTTCCAGTTTAAGGAGCGCCAGGGCTTTGAGGCCGCCGAGGCCGCCCGCCAGGCACCGACCGTCAAGTTCTAGTAGTTTGACAGCGCATCCTTAATCGGCCAAATGTATAAACCGCTCCGTCGAATGCATACTTCGACGGGGCGGTTTCCTTTTTCGCGAAGGTCCCCCTCTAAGCGCCGTGCATTTTCAGGAGTATTCAACATAACCAAGAGCTTCGGGCGCCACGATAAATGCCAAAGACCGCGAATATCCCTGCAAATCAAACGCTGCCAGCCCATAACCCCGCCCATCATTCGTAGAAAACATCGAGAAATCCCGATTTTTTGCCCGAGGTCGGTATGCAGGGGCCTTCGATTGCAGAATACTCGCAAAAATGCACGTCGCCACCACCCCCACATGGCGCGAACCAAAACAAAAGCGCGACCTTCCCTCCCGGCGCACTCCGCAGGACGAAAGAACCTCCGCCGCACGAAGTGCGCAGCGGAGGTTCTTTCATGTCCGAGGACGCGCCGGAAAGGAAGGTTGCCCTCGGGCCGAACAGCTATGGCAGCTTACGCCACGGTGTAAACCCAGTTGTGCTTATCCTCGACAGCACCAGACTGGATACCAGTCAGGGTCTCGCGGAGCTTCTTCATCACAGGGCCGATCTCGGTGTAGCCAGCCGGGAAGGTCACGGTCTCATCGGCACCATAAACCTTATTGTCGATCTCGCCCACCGGGGAGATGACGGCGGCGGTGCCGCACAGGCCGCACTCCACAAAGGTGCCGGCCTTGACCTCGGCCCACTCGACGGGGCGCTGGTCGACGGTTATGCCCAGGTCCTGAGCAACCTGAACGAGCGAACGGCGGGTGATAGAGGGCAGGATGGAGTCGGTGTGCGACTGCGGAACGACGAGGGTGCCATCCTCCTTCACGAACAGGACGTTGGCGCCACCGGTCTCCTCGACATAGGTGCGGGACTCGGAGTCGAGATACAGGTTCTCGGCATAGCCCTCGCGATGGGCCTCCATCGTGGGCTTGAGGGACATGGCGTAGTTCAGGCCGGCCTTGATGTTGCCGGTGCCGTGCGGTGCGGCGCGGTCATACTCGGAAACGCGCAGCTTAACGGGCTTGAGACCACCCTTAAAGTACGGACCGACCGGGGTCACGAGAATGCGGAACGTGTACTCAGGAGCGGGAGCCACGCCGATCACGTCACCGGAGCCGATCATAAACGGACGCACGTACAGGGTCGCGCCGGAACCGAAGGGCGGAACCCAGGCGGCGTTGGCAGAAACGACCTGCTTGACGGCCTCAACGAACTTGTCCTTGGGGAACGGGGGCATCTCGAGGCGCTGCGCAGAGTTGTACATACGCTCGGCGTTCATGTCGGGACGGAAGCAGACGATGCTGCCGTCCTCGGCGGTGTAGGCCTTCAGGCCCTCAAAGACCTCCTGGCAGTAATGGAAGATGCCACCGCACTCGGAGACATGCAGGGTGTGATCGGTGGTCAGGCCACCCTCGTCCCACTCGCCGTCCTTCCAATGGGCCTCGTAGCTGTAATCGGTCTTCATGTAGCCAAAGCCGAGGCTACCCCAATCGATATCCTTCTTCTCGACAGTCATATGTCGCTCCTTACATACACAGTTGCAAACTCGCGAACCCGCACGCAAGGACCGAGGCCGGCCGCGTCGCAACGTCGCACGCCCGGAGCGTAGAGCCGGACGGGACACGCAAACAGCATCAAAGCCAATGGCACGTCGATTCGCATGCACGAGATTGTACTCCGCACGCGCGTCGGATAAAACGTTTTTCTTTAACTAACTAAAGTATTTTCATTTGACCGAAGCAAAAAGGCCCGCCACCGTAAGCGGTGACGGGCCTCAACTGCACGGTTTACGCGCTGGCTCGAGCTACGCGTTCTTTTTGCCCAGCTTAGTCTTAACCAGACCGACCACGGTCGGGATGATCGACACGGCAACGATGCCGACGATCAGCAGCTCAAAGTGCTCCTGCACAAAGGGGATGCCGCCAAAGAAGTAGCCCAGCAGCGTAAAGACCGTCGACCAGGTAATGCCACCCAGCACGTTAAAGACGACAAAGTTGCGCCAATGCATGCCGCCCATGCCGGCGATAAAAGGCACAAAGGTGCGGATGAACGGGAAGAAGCGGCCGAGGAAGATGGCCAGATGGCCCCACTTATCCAGGAAATCCTCGGACTTTTTGATGCGCTCGGGCGTCATGGCCTTTACCTTGCCCGAGGCAATGATCTTGCGGCCAAAGAAGTGGCCGATCATAAAGTTGCACTGATCGCCCAAGATGGCTGCGGCCCATGCGGTGGCCAGAAGCGCCACGATGTTAAAGCCGCCGTTATGGGCAAAGAAGCCCGAGGCAAACAGCAGCGAGTCGCCGGGAAGGAACGGGAAGAACACCACGCCCGTCTCGATAAAGATGATTAGGAACACGCAGCCGTAGGCCATAAGCGGGCCGGCGGCGATCCAGCTGGCGATCGCGGTGCGCGGGTCCTTAAGCAGCTCGGCGATAAAATTGATGAAACCCATGAAGTAAAACCTCTCAGTTGTGGGCGCGGACACGTCCAAGTTGACCAGTATACGGTTGCGATGCGAGCACGGGCCAAACCCCTCAAAAGTCTTACTTCATTACCAGCAAGTTTGCATAACTGACACTTGTCGCCCAAAGCGAAGCAAGATCGCCCTTCCTAATCCCTAGCGAATCGCTATACTTTATTGAATCGCATTGTCACGGCGCTAAGGGAGGGCGGCCGGTGAGCTTTATCAACACCATTCGTGAGGACATCAAGACCGTCCAGGCGCAGGACCCTGCCGCGCAAAATGCCCTGGTCATCTTCCTTTCCTACCCTGGCCTGCACGCCAAGTGGAACCACGTGCCCGAGCACTGGCTGTGGGAGCACGGCCATCGCTCACTCGCCCGTGTGCTCTCGCAAATCACCCGCCACATCACCGGCGTCGAGATTCATCCCGCCGCGCAGATCGGCAAGCACTTCTTTATCGACCACGCCATGGGCGTCGTTATTGGCGAGACTGCCATCGTGGGCGACAACTGTGTGCTCTACCAGGGCGTCACGCTCGGCGGCACTGGCAACGAGACCGGCAAGCGCCACCCCACCCTGGGCAACAATGTCACGGTAGGCACGGGCGCCAAGGTGCTTGGCAACATCCACATTGGCAACAACGTCAAGATCGGCGGCAACTCGGTCGTCGTCAAGGACGTGCCCGACAACTGCACCGTCGTGGGCGTGCCCGGGCGCATCATCAAGCGCAACGGCTGCCGCGTGTTCGAGGAGAGTTTCGACGCCAAGCAGCATCGCGAGTACATGCCCGATGACGCCGCCGAGCAGTCCGCCCTCAACCGCCAGGGCATCACCGAGAATGCCCGCCGCGTCAAGGAACTCGAGCGAGAGGTGGCCGAGCTCAAGGCCCTCGTCGCCAAGCTCGTGGACGAACGCTAGGAACGCAAGCGGCACAAAACGACATCGGCATCAACGCAAAGGCGCGCCAGGGAATTCATCCCCGGCGCGCCTTATTTGTGATGTGGCAAAGAGACTGTCCCTTTGTCACATTATGCGAACTGGCTCAGATAGAGGTCGGCGTAGGCACCCTCGGCAGCCAGCAGCTCCTTATGCGTGCCCTGCTCGATAATGTTGCCGTGATCCATGACCAAGATCAGGTCGGCGTCCACGATCGTCGACAGGCGGTGCGCGATCACAAAGCTCGTGCGCCCGCGCATGAGCGCGTCCATGGCACGACCGATGGCAAGCTCGGTACGCGTATCCACGCTTGAGGTCGCCTCGTCCAGGATGAGAATCGCCGGGTTATTGAGCAGCACGCGTGCGATGGTCAGCAGCTGACGCTGGCCCTGGCTGATGCTTTCGGCATCGTTGGCCACGCGCGTGTCATAGCCCTGCGGCATGGTGCGCACAAAGAAGTCGACCTGCGCGGCGCGCGCAGCCGCCACGATCTCCTCACGCGTCGCCTCGGGACAGCCGTAGGCGATGTTTTCGGCAATCGTGCCATCGAACAGCCAGGCGTCCTGCAGCACCATGCCAAACTGCTGCCGTAGCTCGCCGCGGTCCATGCGGCTCGTATCCACGCCGTCGAGCGTAATACGCCCGCCGTCAATCTCGTAGAAGCGCATGAGCAGGTTGATGAGCGTCGTCTTGCCCGCGCCCGTGGTTCCCACCACGGCAATCTTCTGGCCCGGCTCGGCGGTAAACGACACGTCGTGCATAAGCGGCTTGTCGGGCGAATAACCAAAGCGCACGTGCTCAAAGGAGACGCGACCCTCAACGCGACCCGGCAGCTTGGCGGCCTCGTCCGGCAGCGGATCGGCCTCCATCTCGGGCTCATCGAGCAGGTCGAACACGCGCTCCGCACTCGCCAACGCGCTCTGCAGCGAGTTGAAGGTAAACGACAGCTGCGTCATGGGTTCGGACGCCTCGTAGATAAACTGGAAGAACGCCTGGAACACGCCGACGGTCATGTGACCGGCAACCAGCATGCTGCAGCCCACCAGCGCGATCACGATCTGCGCCAAACGGCCGATAAAGCGCACCGCAGGGCCGACGGCATTGATCATAAAGTCGGCCTTGGCACTCACGCGTGCCAGCTCGCCCGAGGCCTGGTGCACCTCGGCAGAACTTTGGCGTTCGCGGTTAAACGCGCGGATCACCAGACGGCCCGAATAGCCTTCCTCGACCGCACTCGTAATCTTGGACACCCACTCCTGGCGCTCGCCCGTCACATCGTGTGTGCGGCGCGAGACGACCTTCGTCACCAGCAGCGACAGTGCCGTAAAGAACAGAAAGACGAGCGTAAGCTGCACGCTGAACACGAACATCACGCTCACAGCACCAACAACCGTGCCGATCGACACGAGCAGCTGCAGCAATCCGCGCTGCATGCTCTCGGACATCTTGTCCAGGTCGTTGGTCGCGCGGCTGACGACCTCGCCGGGACGATGCGCGTCAAAATAGGCGAGCGGCAGACGGTTGAGCTTTTGCGCGATGCGGTTGCGCAGGCGCAGATTGAGACGCTCAGCGACGCTCGACATCAAAAAGCTCTGGAGCGCATAGAACGAGGCAGCGGCAGTCCAGATCATAAAGTAGACGAAAATGGTCTTGCCGCAGTTCTCCCAGGTGATGCTGAAAGTGGTGTCGTTGGCAAACGCCACCTGAATGTGGCCCCACAGCTCATCGATCACGCGGGCGCTATATGCCGGCGCGGCGGTGTTAAAGATGACATAGAACACAATGCTCGCGAACACGATATAGAAGCGCCAATGGTCGCCGGCAGCCTCACTCCACAGGCGGCGCACCGTCGCCCAGGTATCCCGAGGCGTCTCGTCCTCGTCTTCGTCGTCCACGTCGCGCATACGCTCTGCCTCGGCGCGGGCGCGCTCGTCCTCGGCACGTTCGTTTTCCTCGTAGAGCGCTTGGCGGCGAGCCTCGCGCTCCGCCGCCTTGGCGGCTTCGTCCAGGTCGGGCGCGACGCCCGTCTCCTCGACTGTCTCTACAACCGCAGCGCCATCGACGATGCCCTGCTTCTTGAGCTCCTCGGTCATGCTACTCACCTCCCTTCATCTGCGATTCCGCGATTGCGCGGTACACCTCGCAGGTTTCCATGAGCTCGTCGTGCGTGCCTAGGCCCACGATCTCGCCGTCTTTGAGCACCACGATCTGATCGGCATGCAAAATAGTCGAGATGCGCTGGGCGATGATGAGCACCGCGGCATCGCACGTCTCGTCCTGCAGCGCATGGCGCAGTGCCGCATCGGTCTTAAAGTCCAGGGCCGAAAAACTGTCGTCGAAGATATATAGATCGGCATGCTTCATGAGTGCGCGGGCAATCGCCAGGCGCTGGCGCTGACCACCCGAGAAGTTCGTGCCGCCCTGGGCCACCGGCGTATCGAGCCCCTGGGGCTGGTCGAGCACAAAGGTGCTCTGGGCAACCTCCAGCGCATGGAGCATGTCAGCCTCAGTCGCGTCTTCGTTGCCAAAGCGCAGGTTGCTCGCCACCGTACCCGAGAACAGCCATGCCTTCTGCGGCACATAGGCGATACGCCCGCGGATGTCGTCTTGCGAAAGGTCGCGCAGATCGATGCCATTCAGGCGAATGGCGCCCTTCGTGGCATCGTGGAAGCGAAGCAAGAGCTTGGCCACCGTCGACTTGCCCGAACCCGTCGAGCCTACAATCGCCGTGGTCTGGCTACGGCGACAGGCAAAGCTCAGGTCGCACAGGGTATCCTCGTCGGCATCGTCAAAACGGAACGACATGTGGTCGAACACGGCCACCGCGTCGGCACCGTCAACAGACTCCGCCGCGCACGTGTCCAGCGTGCGCTTGCCGTCCACGATGCTCGGCTCAATCTCCAACACCTGCTGCGCACGGTTCAGGCATGCGGCGGCGCGTGGGAGCGTCAGAATCACCATCTGCGCCGTCATCACAAAGAACAGGATCAGGATCGCGTACTCCAGCACGGCCGAGATGCTACCGATTTGCATGGCGTGGACGCCCACGCGGTTGCCGCCCACCCACAGCACCGCCACCTCGGCGATATTCATCAAAAAGAAGCTGGAGCTGTCGAGACCCACAAACAGGTGGTTGACCTTGATGGCATTGGCCGCGTAATCGCTAAACACCTCGTCCAGGCGCTGCTCCTCGTGGCGCTCCTTGTTAAATGCGCGGATGACGCGCACGCCCACGATGTTCTCGCGCAGCACCACGTTCATGCGGTCGATAAAGCTCTGCAGGCGCATAAAGATCGGCGCGGCGTTGGCAACGGTAAAGACCGCCGCCACCAGCACGATCGCAACCACCACGCCCAGCAGCGTACCCATGGCGGGATCGATGAACCAAGCAAAAATGATGCCTGCCACGGCCAAGAACGGCACCGGCAGCACCAGCTGAATCGTCTGAAGGACAGCTTGCTGAATCACGTTGATGTCGTTGAGCGAGCGCGTGATCATCGAACCCGTGCCAAAGCGCTCAAAGTCGCTGGCGGACAGCTCGAGCGACTTGTCGTACACGGCATTGCGGATATCGCAGGCCACGTTGGCGGCCAGGCGCGCCGAAAGATAGCAGCCCAGCACCGTGCCGCCGCTGGCCATGCCGGTCGCGATAAGCATGTACAGGCCGTTGCGTAATATATAGTCGACATCACCCGTGGTAATACCGGTGTTGACCATGTTCGCCAGCATCGTGGGAACCAACAGCGTACCGACGTTATCTATCAGCACCGCAAACAGCGTCACCGCAATCAGACCGCGGTACGGCCTCATAAACCTCATTAAGAGTCGCATGCGTCCCCCTCGCCCTTATCGTCAGTCTCGTTCTCGGCGGCCACTTGCCGTTTAAATGCCTCGCACTCTTCGTTAAGAACATGGGAGAACTTACCGACCAAGCGCATGATCTCGCACTGTTCCCACGGCTCGGGCGCCTCGAATGCCTGTTGCTCGGCTTTTTGCGCCGGCAACGCGTAGCGCTTGGCAAACCGCACGCCTTCTTCGGTCAGTCGTACAACCTTGTTTTTACGACTGCCCTCGGCAAACTCCAACGTCGCAAGCCCTCGTGCCCTAAGCGTTTTAATCGCCGAATTGATGGTCTGTTTGCTGTAGAACCATTCACTCGTCAGCCGACTCACGGCAACGCTTCCGCCCGCTGCACTCGTGTCGACGAGCATCCAGTAGGCGCAGTCCGAAAGGCCGCAGGCGCGCGAGAACTCCGAATAGATATGGTCGAGTCCATTGAGCAACCGATCGAAGTCGACCAGCGTAACCGCACTATTCATCTATCCCACCTCTTAATTGTCCGATTTTTGACCAATTATGTGTCTCTAGATTAGTCCGAGTTTTGACTATCCTCAACAGGCTCTCCGCAAATGCGTGCATTTTTATGGCCTATCGGCAGAAAAAGACCGCCGGCGCGGGGGCGGCGCCAGCGGTCACGTGAAAATCGGGTTTTATTGCCTGTTAAGCGGCGACGGCCTCATAGACCGTAGCGCCCGAGAAGCTGTCATGCAGGCTCTTGCCGGCAATCCACGGCAGCTCGACGACCTCGCAGACCGTGTTGACCAACTCAGAACAGTCAGTAAAGTGGCCCTTGTCGTTGAGGGCCTCGCAATCCTGAACACGCCAATAGCCATCGGTGTGCGTGATGTAGTACTCGTGATCGTTGATCGACACGAAAGCGCGCGTCTTGGAACGCAGCAGCTTCAGAAATCCTTCGAAATCGGTCTCGACGACATCTCCAGCCTGGAACATGATGTTACCTCCTGGCCCGGCGCCACCACGGCGCATTGATAAACGTTGGTACTCCTTTAGTAAAACCCTTATCAGAGGTTATGCGTTCGTCATTTAGGCAAGTGGTAAAAAACCGCAGGGTAGACGGGATAAAACGTTTAACCATCCCATTTGTTTGTCACATTCTGAAGGTACTTTTATGCAAACCTACTTTCCCAATTGGAATCTATCCTTTTGGCCGGGCAATTGACCGTCTATCGTTTGAGCCCGACGGGTATGAACGGGGCATCTGCAACGCCACCGCAAGGAGACACCATGGAGACTATCGAAGCACTCATTCACCGCCGCAGCTGCCGCAACTACAGCGATCGTCCCGTCGAGGCCGAAAAGCTTGCACGTATTATCGAAGCCGGCCAATATGCACCGAGCGGCATGGGCCGCCAGCCGGTGACGTTTGTCGCCGTCACCGACCCCGCGACCGTCGAGCGTCTCTCGCAGCTCAACGCGCAAGTCATGGGCAGCAACAGCGACCCCTTCTATGGCGCCAAGACCGTTGTGGTGGTGCTGGTTGACCGCAGCGTGCCCACACATCTGGAAGACGGCTCGCTCGCCATGGGCAACCTGCTCAACGCTGCCTATGCGCTGGGCGTTGATTCGTGCTGGATTCATCGCGCCCACGAGGTTTTCGATTCGCCCGAGGGCCTGGAGCTACTGGCCAGTTGGGGTCTACCCGCCGACGGCAGCCTGCGCGGTGTCGGTCACTGCATTCTGGGCTATGCCGAGGACACGCTGCCCGAGCCCAAACCCCGCCGCGACAACGTGGTCTACGTAAGGTAATTAGTTCCGCCATTCTACCGAACGGCGGGCTCGTTGACGCTGCGCGAGCCGCATTCACGCCAATCTGACGTTCAATTTCGAGGGCGCGACCAGAAGGTCAGCGCCCTCTCATTTCACGTCACCTTGGCGCAAATGCGGCTCGCTCGCT
>CABTZA010000050.1 GCA_902489225.1 uncultured Collinsella sp. | reverse complement strand
TCGTCAAAACGGCGCAGCAGGTCGTCGGGTGCGGTAACCGAAAAACGGACCAGCTCGGAGCCGGAACCACTACAGTGGCAGCCCGCGTCACCATCCGCCCCGTGCGGATGCTCGTGCTCGTACCCGCAGCTGTGCTCGTGTTCGGCCACCTTACACCAGCTTCACGGAGCCGACGGAGTTGTGGTCGGCCTCGATGGCCTCTTCGTAGCCCTCGAGTGCGTCGTGGGCCTCGTGCAGCGCGGCCATGGCGGCCTCGAGCTTGGCGCCGATGCGCTCCATGTCAAAATTCTCGGTCGCATGCAGCAACTGATGGCTCCATTCGTGAGCGAGCTCGATGGTGTCGTCGACCTGCTTGACGCTCATGGCAAGCTGGCTCATGTTCATTCCGACGTCATGCATGGAAAATCTCCTTTTGTATGGGGCAGTTCAGTGGTTCAGATTTTACTACGCCCGCTCTGCGCGCAGCTGCATAAGAAAACGGGTACGAGTCTGTGCGACCCGCACCCGTTCACTGGGGGCTGTTTGTGACTACCATACTATCCGTGGTTGCACTCGGTGCATCCAGAAGTCCGGCGAGCGGTGCAAAAGCGCTCATGGACGGCAGGCAGACGGCAACATGTAACAAGCGTATTACAGATGCTTCTCCAGCAGCGCCTGCAGCCTCGCCTTGGGCAGAGCGCCAACCGAGCGGTCAATCTCCTCGCCGTTCTTAAACACAATCAGCGTGGGGATGCTCATGACGCCAAACTTCATGGCCAGGTCCTGATTGTCATCGACGTTGCACTTGGCAACGGCAAGCTTGCCGGCCAGCTCGTCGGCTACCTCGTCCACGATGGGCGAGAGCGATCGGCAGGGCCCGCACCAGGGCGCCCAAAAATCAACCAGTACGGGAAGGTTGTCGCTAACGACGGAATCGAAGTTCTCGGGGGTAATCTGCTTAATGTCAGCCATGGTGACCTCCATAATGCGACGCGGCTTGGCCGCGTAAAACTCAGTACGACCGTGCTTATACCCAGCCGCCCGCAAAGCAACCACTCGCGGCCGGCTCTTTTATATAATGGTGGGCACGCAAACGATTGGAGAGCGCATGCCCACGTCACAAAGCCAGAAAAAAGAAGCCATCGCCCAGGCGGCCGAGCAGGAGCTCGCATCGCTCGCGGGTCGCGGCGTGCGTATCGCGGGCAACGCGTGCTCGCCGATCGTACTAGTCAAAGGCGATTTGGACGAGGCCGAGCGTTCGGGTGGCGAGCTTGCCGCCGGCCCGGATGGCGCGGCGTTGCGCAAGGCGCTTGGGGCCATCGGCTACGCGCCCGAGGATTTTTGCGTGCTGGCAAGCGTCGCCGGCGTGGGTGACGGGGCGGTCGCGACAGGCGAGGGCCTACCGTGCGAGCTGTTCCGCGAGGCGCTCGAGGCCTTGGACCCCGAGGCGGTCTTGCTGCTGGACGATCGCGCGGCCGATACCATGCGCGAGACCTATGCCGACATGCTTGTGGCAATCGACGACTTCGATACCGCTATGCTCAAGCCCGGCTTGGTCGCCCATGTGCAGGGCCGCCGCGTGCTCGCGCTCGACGGCTTTGAGGCGGCACTGACTGACAAAGCCGCCAAGCAGCGCATGTGGGCATACATCAAGCAGCTGACCCCGGCAGCCGCTCCGCTGTAGCGAGGCTGGCGGCAGCCCCTACATCACGGCGCGCAGCTCAAACCGATCGCCGTTAATGCGGAACTGGCAGTTGCCGTTCATGCGCTCCACGGCAAGTTTGATGCTCCTGGTGCCAAAGCCGTGGCCCGCATGCCGGGTCACGGGCATGCCGTCGACCATGCGCGGCGCGCGGTCAAACGTGTTGGAAACTAACAGCAGCAGCTGGCCGTCCTCTAATCGCAGGTCAAAGTCGACGAATCGCTTTCCTTGGGGTGCGGCGCTTGCGGCGGTGATAGCGTTTTCCAAGGCATTTGAGAGCACGCTAAACAGGTCGGCGTCACCTACGTGGATGGTTTCGGGTACGGCGGCGCGCAGGTTGGCGGTAATGCCGTTTCTATTGATATCCGAGTTAAATGACGAAAGCGCGATGTTTACGGTCTCGTTGGCGCAGAAGCGGCGTACGGCGGTGCGGTCGCCGGCTTCGCAGAGTTCGTCGATGCGATCGAGCGCCTCGTCGGTGTGGCCCTCCTCAATTAAAGCGGCCAGGCCGCGTAGGAAGTGGCGCATGTCGTGGCGCAGAATCGACAGCTCGCGCCCAGATTGACGCCAAGCCTCGAGCTCTTTGATGGCGGCGCTGTCGCGGGTTTCGAGCATCCAGCGCTCTCGCTCGGCGGTTTCCTTTTCTTCGTATTCGCGCAGGTAAACGGCAAGAAACATAAGATAGAAGGCACAGAGCGCAAATGCCAAAAACTCAACCGTCACCACCGAGCCCGAGTGGAACAGCGTGGTGTAGACGTTGGTGGCATAGTCAAAGACGTAATAGACGAACGGCAGGATTAAAAGGATGCCCAGCTCGGTGGTGCTTTTAATCGCCAAGCGTGGACCGATGTCGCCGGCCCAATGCAACAGGACGGCAAAGACGGCGAGTGTGGTCGCGATGCGCGCCAGATAGTACGCGATCTGAGAATCGGTTGCGGCAAATGCGGCGATGCCCATCCAATTGCTGAACTGGCAGCTCAGATAGGCACTCGTAATGCCGAGCACGGCAAGCAGCGGGCTCAGGCGGTAGCGCGCGCACAAATAGATGACGAGCGGCAGATGCACGACGAGCGGATATACCTGGCGGGCGAAAAGCTCGCCGCCGACGGCATTGGCGATCGAAAAGGCAGCGCCGGTTGCGACTCCGACCCCCACCAACTCGAGTGCATGGCGTCGATTGATTTCGATACCGCACAGCGCCGCCGAGGCAAAGACGCCAAAGAGTAGCGTTGTGGCGTGGTGGATTGCCCAAAGGATCATTTCGACCGAGGAGACCATCAGTGTCTTCCACCCTCAAAGCGCACCGCAAAGTAGGCGTCTTGGAATCCCTGCTTGCAGCTGCGCGAAAGCGGGATGCACGCGCCCGAGCGCATGACGATGTCCGTGCGGTCAAAGTGATCGATATTGCGCAGGTTGACCTGGTAGCTGCGGTGGCATTTAAAGAAGACCGCGTTTTGCTCCAAGCGGTCCTCGACGCTGCGGAACGACTCGAGTGCCTCGATATCGCGTCCGTCGCGCAGGTGGAAGACCACGTGCTTGTTGCGCGCCTCGGCATATTCGATGTCGGACAGGCGCAGGGCGTGGTAGCCAAAGGAAGTTTTGATCACGAGCTCGTCGGTTGCCGCCGGGCGCATGCTCGAAAGCTCGTCGAGTAACTGCGCCAGGCGTTCGTAAGTCACAGGCTTGAGCAGATAGTCGAAGGCACGGACCTCGTAGGATTCCAGCGCGAACTCGGGCGATGAGGTGAGAAACACCAGGCGCACGGCGGTGTCGGCCTGGCGCAGCTCGCGTGCGGTGTCCATGCCGTTGACGAGCGGCATGATCATGTCGAGCAGAATGATGTCGGCGCGCGATGCGGCATGGCGGGCCAGCAGGTCCTCGCCGCGCGTGACGAGCGCAACATCGACCGCCGTGCCCGTCTCGGTCGACCAACGGTCGATCATCCGGTGCAGTCTATCTAGAAAAGTGACATCATCGTCACAGGCAATAATCTTGAGCATTCGGCCCCCTTAAGTAGTTCGATTTTGCCACATCGGGCACGCGCCGCTTGCGGGGGTGCGGACCGTTTGCGCCCCACGGCGTGCAACTCGCGCCAAGCGGTATTGCGGTGGCGAAAGATGCCTCCTGCGCCATCGAGAGCTCAGCTATCCTTAGCTTGCCAGTTCGAAAATGGACTTGCTACATGATTGAATCTTTATTTCAACTTTACACCTAGGTTTACAGCTGTCTTGTCAGCTGTAAACCTAGGTGTCATACTAAAGCCCCAAGATTCGCCAAAAGAGAGGGGCCTTGATGGCACAGAGCGCGAACATGGATGCATCGGAGCTTGCACGCGATATTGCGGCCGGCCTGGCATCGGCAACGACGGCAACGGAGCGCGCGGCACTGGTGCCCGCAGAGCTCGTCGAGGCCATTCAGCAACTAAAAACCCAACGTGACGCGGTGATCCTAGCGCACTATTACGTGGCGCCCGAGGTGCAGGCCGTGGCTGATTACGTCGGCGACAGCTTCTACCTGGCCAAGCTCGCCAAGAGCCTGCCGCAGCAGACTATCGTGCTGTGCGGCGTGGAGTTTATGGGCGAGAGCGCCAAGCTGCTCAATCCCACTAAGACCGTGCTGCTGCCCGAGCCCTGCGCGGACTGTCCCATGGCGCACATGGTCAAGCGCGAGACGGTCGACGCGGCGCGCGCCGAGTACGGCGACGACCTAGCTGTCGTCTGCTACGTCAACTCCACAGTCGAGATCAAGAGCTGGAGCGACGTGTGCGTCACCAGCTCCAACGCCGTCAAGATCGTCTCTGAGCTGCCGCAGCAGCATGTCCTGTTCATCCCCGATCAAAACTTGGGCCGCTTCGTAGCCGAGCAGGTGCCGCAAAAGCACGTCATTCTCAACAAGGGCTACTGCCCGCGCCACCACATCATCACCGTCGAGCAGATCGTCGACGCGACGGAGGCCCACCCCGACGCGCTCGTACTGGCGCACCCCGAGTGCAAGGCCGATGTGCTGGCCGAGGCCGACTACATCGGCTCCACCGCCGGCATCATCAAGTATGCCGAGGAGTCGGACGCCAGCGAATTCATCATCGTGACGGTCCGCGGCGTGCTCTACGAGCTCGAGCGCCGCTGCCAGGGCACCGGCAAAAAGTTCTACTTCCCCGCGGTGCAGCCCACCTGCGTCAACATGGATCTCATCACGCTCGAAAAGCTCGTGCGCTGCCTGGAGACGGGCGAGGGCGAGGTGCAGATCGGCGTCTCGGACGAGGCTGCCGACCAGGCCAAGCTCACGCTCGACCGCATGCTCGAGTACGCGGCGCGTTAGAACGATGTGACATGAGGGGCAGTCCCTTATGTCACATTCAAGGGAGAGGATTCCTGTGGAAACCAAGCAATACCCCGATATGGAGTGCGACGTCGTCATTGCCGGCTGCGGCGTAGCGGGTCTGTACGCGGCCCTCAATCTGCCGACGAGCACGCGCGTGATCATGCTCTCCAAGGGCGCGGTCGATGAGTGCGATTCGATGCTCGCGCAGGGCGGCATTTGCGTGCTGCCCGAAGGCTCGGACTACGATGCCTTCTTTGAGGACACCATGCACGCCGGCCACTACGAGAACCGCCGCGAGAGCGTCGACATCATGATTCGCTCGAGCCGCTCGGTCATCAACGACCTGCTAGCGATGGGCGTGGATTTTGAGCGCAAGGCCGACGGCAGCCTCAATTTTACCCGCGAGGGCGCGCACAGCCGTCCGCGCATTGCCTTCCATGCCGACATTACGGGCAAGGAGATCACGACCAAGCTGCTCCAGGCCGTTCGCAAGCTGGACAACGTGCAGATTTTGGAGCACGCGGCCATGACCGACATCCTGACCGCCGAGCGCGATGGCGCCACGGTGTGCACCGGCGTCGTCGCCGTAGCCGTGGACGAGGACAACTCGGTTCGCCCCGCCGACGAGCTGGCAAATGCCGTTGAGGGCGTGCATGCCGGTAAGCCGTTTAAGATCCATGCCCGCCACACGCTGTGGGCGACGGGTGGCATTGGCGGCGTGTACGACCACTCGACCAACTACCCGCAGCTCACGGGCGACGCCTGCTACATCGCTCAGGAGCATGGCATTAAGATGGAGCACCTGGACTACGTGCAGATCCATCCCACGGGTCTGTTCTCGCCGCAGCCGGGTCGCACGTTCCTGATCAGCGAGAGCTGCCGCGGCGAGGGCGCGATTTTGCTCAACGCCGCCGGCGAGCGTTTTACCGACGAGTTGCAGCCGCGCGACGTTGTCGCCGCCGCCATCCGCGAGCAGATGAAGCAGGACGGCACCGAGCACGAGTGGCTGAGCTTTGCCCCCGTCGAGCGCGATGTGGTGACCGGGCACTTTGCTAACATTCGCGCGCGCTGCCTGGAGGACGGCCGCGACATCTTGGACGAGCCCATCCCCGTTACGCCCACGCAGCACTACTTTATGGGCGGCGTATGGGTCGATAAGGACGGCCGCACCTCGATGCCCGAGCTCTACGCCGCGGGCGAGACGGCCTGCAACGGCGTTCACGGCAAGAACCGCCTTGCATCAAACAGCCTGCTCGAGGCGCTGGTCTGGGGTCGTCGCGCCGCGTGGTATATGCGTACCGGCGAGTCACTGGCCGTGGAGCAGGCAGGCGATCCCGCGCTCGATGGCCGTCATCGCGCCCTGAGTGCCGACACCCTGGCAATCGATGATTTGGCCCGTGCCGCCGGCACGCAGGCCGTGGAGGAGTAGACCATGAATCCCATTACCATGAAGCTCGTCGTCGATGATCTGATTCTGCAGGCCCTGCGCGAGGACATTACCTTTGAGGACGTGAGCACGGCGAGCGTGTGCCCCACGGCGCGTCCCGCCACGGTGGAGCTTATCGCCAAGGCCGACGGCATCATCGCCGGCCTGGACGTATTCGCCCGCACCTTTGAGCTGCTGGATCCGCAGAGCTCCGTGTTGTTCGATGTCTCGGATGGCGACGAGGTGCATGCCGGCGATCACGTGGGCCAGGTGCGCGGCGACGCGCGCGTGTTGCTTTCGGGCGAGCGCGTGGCGCTCAACTACCTGCAGCGCATGAGCGGCATCGCTACCTATACGCACAGCATGGCCGCGGCGCTCGAGGGAACCAAGACCGTGCTCGTCGACACGCGCAAGACCACACCGGGCATGCGCGTGTTTGAGAAGGCGGCGGTTGAGATTGGCGGCGGCAGCAACCACCGTTACAACCTGTCGACGGCCGTCATGCTCAAGGACAACCACATCGATGCCGCCGGTGGCGTGACGCGCGCGATCGAGATGGCGCGCGCCCATGCATCGTTTACCACGACGGTCGAGATCGAGTGCGAGAACCTGAACATGGTGCGCGAGGCCGTGGAGGCCGGCGCCGACATCATCATGTTCGACAACATGACCCATGACGACATGGCCGCCGCTATTGAACTTATCGCCGGCCGCGCCAAGACCGAGTGCTCGGGCAACGTGGATGCCAGCAATATCCGCGCGCTTGCCGACCTGGGCGTTGACTTTATTAGCTCGGGCGCCCTGACGCACTCCGCGCCGATCCTCGACCTCTCGCTTAAGCACCTGCGTCTGCTGGACGGTAAATAATGAACGCCCGCGAGCGTCGCCGTGCCATCATGGCCGTGCTCGAGGGGGCCAAGGGGCCCGTATCGGGCAGCGCGCTTGCCCGCGAGGTGGGTGTGAGCCGCCAGATCGTGGTGCAGGACATCGCCCTGCTGCGCGCCGATGGGCACGATATCGTGGCGACCAACCGCGGCTACGTGCTGCAGGAGGCCCCCAGCAGCCCCGCCGTGCCTACGCGCTTGGTCAAGGTTCGCCACAGCGTGGAGCAGGCAGGCGATGAGCTCACGAGTATCGTCGACGCCGGCGGCGCCGTGCTCAACGTGATTGTCAATCACCGCGTGTACGGTAAGATTACGGCCGACCTGGACATCCGCAATCGTCGCGATGTCGAGCGCTATCTGCGCGATATCGAGAGCGGCAAGAGCTTTCCGCTGCTGACGGTGACCAGCGGCTACCACTTCCATCGCATTGCGGCGGAGGACGAACAGACCCTCGACGAGATCGAGGCGATGCTCAAGGAAAAAGGCTACCTAGCAGACCTGATGCCCTACGAAGACGATTTGTCCTAGTCGACGCCGCATCTATAAGTTGCGGTGAAATAGTTCCTAAAATCGGCATCCAAGACATAAAACAGGAACTATTCCACCGCAACTGCCAAGGGTCCCGCTTCAAATTAGCTGCCCACACATGCAAAAGGAGGCCTCCGCGGCGATGCGGAGGCCTCCTTTTTTGTGCACGGTGTACTTGTGAGTGTGCAAGTGGGGGAGTTGTTACTCCTCGACGATCTCGGTGATCGCGCCGGCGGGGCAAGCGTCCTGGCAAGCGCCACAGGCGACGCAGGAATCCTCGTCAGCGACGGTAGCGACGTCCTGGAGCTCCAGAACGCCAGCGGGGCAGGAGTCGACGCAAACGCCACAAGCGATGCACTCGTCGGCATCAATTACGGGATGAGCCATGGTAGTTTCCTCTCTGTTGACCGACGCTACAGGCGATGCGCGTCGGTTTGATTCGGGCAAAAACATACCACGGGAGCGACCGTTTGCAATACCCTCTGACCGGCATCTTCATACCGTTCGCCGAGTATGCCGCGGCTTACTAAAAAACATGCAGGTGAGGCCGTTGAGCTGCGCAAATGTTAGCTATAGGTGACTTGAAATATGGGGCGATTGAGCGTGCTTGCGTCCCCCGCATCCCGTAATCCACGTCCAAAACGGGACACAGGTTCAGGCTTGCACCTCAGTCAACTCTACATAGATCTCAATAGATCTGTTGAGAACTCAAACAGTGCATCTACCTGCGCATTTGAGAACCTAAACTCTCAGAGATAAGAAATCTTATATGAATTGACTTAGATTTTGTATATTCCGGCCCATAAGGGGATACACTACATCCTGAAAGACAAGCCGAAGCGCCGCGCGACAGATCGTCGAGGCGGCGCGAACGCAAAAGAGAGAGGGAATTTCTAATGAGTAAGATTCTTGGTATCGACCTTGGTACTACTAACTCCGCTATGGCCGTCCTCGAGGGCGGTTCTCCGACCATTATCGTGAACGCCGAGGGCGACCGCACCACCCCGTCCGTCGTGGGCTTCCGTGCCGACGGCGACCGCGTCGTTGGTAAGGCCGCTAAGAACCAGGCTGTCACCAACCCCAAGAACACCGTGTTCTCCATCAAGCGCTTCATGGGCCGCAAGTACTCCGAGTGCACCTCCGAGATCAAGACCGTGCCGTATGAGGTCAAGGAGGGCCAGGGTGGCCGTGCCGTCGTCGACATCGAGGGCAAGGATTACACCGCCGAGCAGGTGAGCGCCATGACGCTCGCGAAGATGAAGGCCGACGCCGAGAAGTATCTGGGCGAGACCGTCACCGACGCCGTCATCACCGTCCCGGCCTACTTCAACGACGCCCAGCGTCAGGCCACCAAGGACGCCGGCAAGATCGCTGGCCTCAACGTCAAGCGTATCGTCAACGAGCCGACCGCTGCTGCTCTTGCCTATGGCCTGGACAAGCAGGGCACCGACCAGCGCATCCTGGTCTTCGACCTGGGCGGCGGCACCTTCGACGTCTCCATCCTCGACCTCGCCGACGGCGTGTTTGAGGTTCTGTCCACCTCGGGCGACAACCACCTGGGCGGCGACGACTGGGATCAGCGCGTCATCGATTGGATGGCCGATAAGTTCCAGCAGGAGAACGGTGTCGACCTGCGTCAGGACCCCATGGCCCTGCAGCGTCTGAAGGAGGCCGCCGAGAACGCCAAGAAGGAGCTCTCCGCCGCCCAGCAGACCACCATCAACCTGCCGTTCATTACCATGAACCAGTCCGGCCCGCTGCACCTCAACTACACGCTGACCCGCGCCGAGTTCGAGAAGATCACCCGCGACCTGCTCGAGCGCTGCAAGCAGCCTGTCACCAACGCCCTGCGCGACGCCAAGCTTAAGCTCTCCGATCTGACCGAGGTCATCCTCGTCGGCGGCTCCACCCGTATGCCCGCCGTCCAGGAGCTCGTCAAGACCATGACCGGCAAGCAGCCCAACATGTCCGTGAACCCCGACGAGGTCGTTGCCGACGGCGCTGCCGTCCAGGGCGGCGTGCTCACCGGCGACGTCGAGGGCATCCTGCTGCTCGACGTTACCCCGCTGTCGCTGGGCGTCGAGACCATGGGCGGCATCATGACCAAGATGATCGACCGCAACACCACGATCCCGACCTCCAAGACCGAGGTCTACTCCACCGCTGCCGACAACCAGACCAGCGTCGAGATCAACGTGCTCCAGGGCGAGCGCGAGCTTGCCCGCGACAACAAGTCGCTCGGTAAGTTCCAGCTGACCGGTATCCCGGCTGCCCGTCGCGGCGTGCCGCAGATCGAGGTTACCTTCGACATCGACGCCAACGGCATCGTCAAGGTCTCCGCTAAGGACAAGGGCACCGGCAAGGAGCAGCAGATCACAATTTCTGGCTCCACTGCTCTGTCCGACGACGAAGTCGATCGTATGGTCAAGGACGCCGAGGCTCATGCCGAGGAGGACAAGAAGCAGAAGGAAGAGGTCGAGGTCCGCAACCAGACCGACAGCCTGTGCTACTCCACCGAGCAGACCCTCAACGAGCTGGGCGACAAGGTTTCCGCCGACGTGAAGTCCAAGGCCGAGGCCGCTATCGCCGACGCCAAGAAGGCGCTCGAGGGCTCTGACGTCGAGGCCATCAAGGCCGCCGGCGAGTCCCTGCAGTCTGTGGCCTACGAGCTGGCTCAGGTTGTCTACGCCGACGCTCAGCAGCAGACCGACGGTGCCGCCGGTGCCCAGCCTGCCGACGATGACGTCGTCGACGCCGACTACGAGGTTGTGGACGACGAGGACAAGTAATCATGTCCGCCCGTAAAGCTCGCACGGAGGCGGCTGCCGCTGGCGCCGCCCCCGTTGACTCTGAGGAGAAGGACGTGAAGATTCCCGTAGAGGCCGTCGACGATACCGAGGCCAACGAGGCCGAGGCCGCCGAGGCTGTCGAGAACCAGGTAGAGGATTCCAACAAGGAGGCGACGATGACCGAGGACGAGATGGTGGAAGCCGCTATCCGCGCCGGTGAAGAAGCCGCCGACAACGACTTTAAGCTCAAGTTCGAGCAGGCCCAGAAGGAGCTTGCCGACGTGCGCAATGAGCTCGATGCTGCGGCAGAGGCTCAGAAGGCCGCCGAGGACAAAGCAAAGGACGCCACCGAGCGTACCGCCCGTCTGCAGGCCGACTGGGAGAACTTCCGTCGCCGCACCGCCAATGAGCGTATCGCCGAGCGCGAGCGCGCGACCGAGAAGCTTGTCAC
>CABTZA010000049.1 GCA_902489225.1 uncultured Collinsella sp. | reverse complement strand
GTCAAAAAGGAATAGGTTTATTTTGGAAGGTTTAATCCGGGGAAACGCAAACAGGGCCGCGACCCCTTTATGGCGTCGCGGCCCTTTTCCTTGGAGAAGGATCGATTGATTGAACGGGATGACCGTTCTAGTCTTCGAGTCCGCTATTGATGAGCTCCGCAATCTCAACGGGATCGGTGCTCGCGCGCACCTTGTCACGGAAGCCGGCGTCCATCAGCATCACGGCAGCCTTGGAGAGCAGACGCAGGTGCGTGGTTCCAGCCTCGCCGGCGGGCACGTACAGCGCGAGCGCAACATCGACGGGCACCCCATCGAAACTCGGCCATTCAACGGGCTCGGCCAGTTTAAGCACGGCAACGCCCGGCGTGTGGATCGCGTCGCTTTTGGCATGCGGAACGGCAAAACCGGCGACAAGGCCGGTCTCGGCCTCGTTCTCGCGAGCAATGAAGGCGGTCTCTACGGCAGATGCGTCATCGGCAAAGCCGAGCTCGATGGCCTGCTCGGACAAATAATGCAGGGCGTCCTCGCGCGAGGCGGCGGTATACCCGATCGTCACTTGGTTGGCAGATACAAATCCCATGGAAACCTTCCTTACAACACGGACCTGACCGCAGCTTCGATGCCGCCGGCGTCCAAACCGTACTTATGCAGCAAATCGACCGCAGGGCCGGACTCGCCGTACACATCGCGCACGCCGACGCGTCGCATCGGCACCGGATGCTGTTCCGCGAGCACCGAGGCCACGGCCTCGCCAAGACCACCGATAATCGAATGCTCCTCGGCAGTGACCACGCGACCGGTCTTCTTGGCGCTGGCTACAACCAGGCGTTCATCGAGCGGCTTGATCGTATGCATATTGATAACCTCGGCTTCGATGCCATCGGCAGCGAGCGCCTCGGCAGCCTCAAGCGCCTCGGCGACCATAAGGCCACAAGCGATGATGGTCGCATCGGACCCCTCGCGCACGACCACGCCGCGACCAATCTTGAACTCATAGTCCTCGTGGTCGTTGATGACCGGTGTTGCCAGGCGGCCGAAGCGCATGTAAACCGGCCCCTCAAACTCATAGGCGGCACGCACGCAAGCGCGAGCCTCGATGTCATCGGCGGGAACGATTACCGTCATACCCGGAATCGTGCGCATGAGCGCGATATCCTCGCAGCACTGATGCGTAGCGCCGTCTTCACCGACCGAGATGCCCGCATGCGTAGCGCCAATTTTGACGTTGAGGTGCGGATACCCGATGGAATTACGCACCTGCTCGTACGCACGGCCGGCGGCGAACATAGCAAAGGTGCTCGCAAAGGCGACGTGACCCGTGGTCGCAATACCGGCGGCGAGCCCCATCAGGTTGCTCTCGGCAATGCCGGCGTCGTAGAAGCGCTCAGGGTGAGCGGCCTTAAACTTACCGGTCTGCGTAGCGGCGGCCAGGTCGGCATCGAGCACTACAAAGTCATCGTGCTCATTGCCCAGCCCGACGAGCGCCTCGCCGTAGCTTGCGCGCGTGGCGATTTTTTTGACCTCTGCCATTAGAGCTCCTCTCCTGCTGCCGCGAGCTCGGCCATGGCCTGCTCAAACTGCTCGTCATTGGGCGCCTTGCCATGCCAGCCCACCTGGTTTTCCATAAAGGAGACGCCTTTGCCCTTCACCGTCTCGGCGATGATAGCGACGGGCGTGCCGGTCACCTCGCGAGCCTCGGCGAAAGCCGCCTCAATCTGCGCCATGTCGTTGCCATCGGCCAGCTCGATCACATGCCACTTAAAGGCGCGGAACTTGTCAGCGAGCGGCATGGCCGAGTTGACCTCATCGATCGTGCCGTCAATCTGCAGGCCGTTGTGGTCGACGACGGCAACAAGATTGTCGAGCGCATGGTTGCCGGCAAACATGGCCGCCTCCCACACCTGACCCTCCTCGCACTCGCCGTCGCCCAGCAGCGTGTAGACACGGTAGCTGTCGCCCCAGTGCTTTGCGGCGAGCGCCATTCCAACCGCGGCGGAGATACCCTGACCGAGCGATCCGGTAGACATGTCGACGCCCGGCGTGTCATTCATATTGGGATGGCCCTGCAGGCGGCTGCCGATATGACGGAGCGTCTCGAGCTCCTCCTTGGGAAAGAATCCGCGTTCGGCGAGCACGGCATAGAGTGCCGGAGCGCAATGTCCCTTGGAGAGCACAAAGCGATCGCGCTCGGCGCGGCTCGGATTCGCCGGGTCGACAACCATTTCCTCAAAGTAGAGGTAGGTCATAATGTCGGCGGCGCCAAGCGATCCGCCCGGATGCCCCGACTTGGCGGCGTGGACGCCCGTGACAATACCGCGGCGAACCTCATTGGCAATCTTGGCCAGTTCCTGATCGGTCATGGAGTTTCCTCTCTTGAGCACGCCGGCCCGGCATAACAAATGCTGGGCCGGCAGAACCATCGTTACTGTGCCTCGACGACCTTTTTCCAGTCAGCCTCGAACGAGGCAAGGCCCTGGTCGGTCAGCGGGTGATGCAGGCATTTCTTAAGAGCGGCCATGGGGACGGTCGCGATATCGGCACCGAGTAGCGCCGCCTGGGTCACGTGATTAGGCGTGCGGACGGATGCGGTGATGATCTCGACGGTGTCGTCGACGTTCTTGCCGGTCCAGTCATAGTTCTTGATGCAGGTCACAACGTTGTCGAGCTGCGAGATACCGTCCTCGGCGATGTCATCGAAGCGTCCCACAAACGGGCTGATGTAGCGAGCACCGGCGTTGGCGGCCATCAAGGCCTGGGTCGGCGAGAAAACAAGTGTCATGTTGACGCGCACGCCTGCGTCGGCCAGGGCGCGGCAGGCGGCGAGGCCGGCCTCGCACACGGGAAGCTTAACCACGATGTTGGGAGCGAGGGCGGCAAGACGCTTGCCCTCCTCGATCATGCCCTCGGCAGTAGTCGCGGTGGACTCGGCGGACACGGGCAGACCCTCGCAGAGCTCGGCAATCTTGAGCATATGGGGCTCAAAGTCGGCGAGCTTACCGCCGGTTTTGGCGTACAGGGACGGATTGGTGGTGACGCCGGCAAGGCAGCCCCAGCTCTTGGCCTCGGCGATCTCGTCAAGGTTGGCGGTATCGATAAAGAACTTCATGGTGCAAACTCCTTCGGAGGAATCCAAAACTCAAAAAATAGGACAAAGGGGGTGTCCCTTTGTCCTATGTGCCGGGCCTGCAGCTGGGACATGCCCCAGGCCCGGCGTCGTGTAGGAAAAGCTACTTAAAGGGCCTTCTCGATACGGCTCGTGACGCCCTTGAGGTTAAGACCGACGACGTACTGCTTGATCGGGCGCTTGATGTGCTCGATCACAAAGCGCTTGCCGTCGATGTCCTGGGCAGCGAGGTTGCGATAGAGCTTCTCGACCTGCTCCTTGACCTCGGGATCGTTAAAGGCGTAGTGGCCGGAGACATCCAGAATCTTCAGGCTGAGCTCGTCGTCGGCCAGAATGTCGTCAACCTGCAGGTTAACGTCGTCGCCGGTCATCCACTTGCGCCAACGCTCGGTCTTGATAGCCTTGACCAGCAGCGTGTGATACAGGTCGGAGGGATCGTCGCACAGGCCGTTGTCGACCAGAATCTGCTCGGTAGCGCAGAGCTTGAGGTATGCGCGGGTCTCCTCGGTGCCGTACTGAGGGGCGACATTGGAGGCCGTCACGTGAGCCGGGATGTGCTCGAGCAGCGTTGCGTCATCCAGATAGTCGGCGTTGTGCTCCTTCAGGCCCACGCCGTAGCGCTTTGCCATATCGGCGAGCTCGCGGGCGTTCTTAAAGTTGTAATGGCCGACCTGCTCGGTCCAACGGGTAAGCGTGCCGGTCTGACCGACGATAAAGGTGGGCATGGGGCAGCCGCGCTTCTCGAGCTCGGGCTGCAGCTGAGAAATGAACTCCTCGTACTTATCGGTAGAGGTCAAGCCGCCATTGGTCTCCTCGGTACCGACCTCATAGGCGACCTCGGGCAGGTTATGCTCGCGACGGTACTGCTCAAGGTAGTCGATAAGATCGATCGTGCGGCGAAGCACCACGTCGAGCGGAATAACCTTGCCGATCTGGTAGGGGTCCTTGGTGGGGTCGACCATCAGCAGGTCAAAGCCTGCCTCCATGTCGGCGACGAAGGACTTGCGGGCGAGCTCCATGGCCTCGTCCTCGGGCAGGTGGGCGTTACGCTCCTCGTCGCGCTGCCACGGACCGCCGTGATCGCGGCACAGGTAGTACGGGCCGGTGTAACCCACCTCATCGGCAACCTTCTTGATGTCGGCGGCAAAGCGCGTCTGGTCCCAACCGTTGACGTAGCCGGCGCCCATCTCGTCCATATCGACCTGGTTGCGGCTGGCGATAAACATGGGCGGGAAATCCTCGTCCTTGGCAAGCTCGAACACGGCCTGAATCAGGTTGGGGCTCATGGGGCCAATGCCGACCATGGTTGCGTGATCGCCGCTATCCTGCAGCTTGAGCATGCCCTGAACGGCCTGGCGGATGGTGAGGTTGGACATTTTGTTCTCCTTCTCCAGAGGATTTTTGACAAAAGTTCCCTGGGACCCAGATGTGGGCCCTATCAGTACGGATGGATTTTGTTGTGTAGGGGCGGTTGTGCGGAGTCAAATCCATCCCTCCGCACAACCGGAGTCCTTAAAGGTTTACTTGGCCTGCTTGTCGAGCGTGGGCTTCATGGCAATCAGGATTGCAGCGGCGACCACGGAGCCAATCACGATGTCCAGGCAGAACAGCGCGACGTTGTTGGTGGCAAGGGCGACGATAAAGCCACCGTGCGGGACGTAGCAGTCGATACCCTGGAAGGCGGCAAGCGCCGCGCCCACGGCAGAGCCGATGCAAATGCCGGGAAGGGTGTGACCGAGGTCCTTGACCGCGAAGGGGATAGCGCCCTCGGTAATACCGATGCAGCCCATGAACAGCGCGGAGATGCCCATCTGACGGTCAGCGTCATCAAACTTGTTCTTGGCGATGAGCGCAGCGAGGCCACAGGCAATCGGGGGAACGGCAACGGCGACGCGGAACATACCATTAGGACCGTAGATGCCGGAGGCCATGATGGCCATGGTGAAGGTCGAGGCGGTCTTGTTGATGGGACCACCCATATCGAAGGCGGTCATAACGCCAATGACCAGACCCAGGACAACTGCGGAACCGCCCTGCAGGCTGCCGAGCACGCCGGTGAGCCAGTCCATCACAAAGCCAAGCGGCGTGGCCAGGATGTAGATATAGGCCATGCCCAGGACAAGCGAGGTCAGAATCGGGATAATCAGGATGGGCATGATGGTCTGGATGGTGTTGTTGACCTTCCAGGTCTTCATCCAGCGGACAAAGTAGCCGCAGATAACTGCCATGATCATGGCGCCCAAGAAGCCGGTCGAAACGCTGTTGCCGTTAGGGGTAACGACTGCGTTGTTGACCAGGTAGCCCAGGACAAAACCGGGGGCGAGCGCGGGCTTGCCGGCCATCGAGTAGGAGATGTAAGCCGCAAGCACCGGGATCATCATGGAGATGCCGGCCATGCCGATGGTGTTAAGGCTCACCATCAGCGGATTCGTAACCTCCATGCCGTTGGCGCCGGCGGTACCGGATGCCAACGAGAAGGCGAGGAACACGCCACCGATAACGACAATGGGGATAAAATAGGAAACGCCGGTATTGAATGCATTGAGCAGCGTCTTGCCAGGATCGGCAAAGATAGACTGCTTGGACGCCGGTGTCGGGGCCTGCGGGGCAGCGGAGACGGCCTTCTTCTCTGCCTTGGCCTCGGCCTTGGGCGCGTCAACGGCGCCACCCGTCGCCTTGATAATCTCAACAGCCTGGTCGATGATCTTGACCGGATCGGCGATCACATCGGAAGTACCGACCTTGAGGAACTTGCCCTCGGCCATCTTCTGCTCAAAACGGTCCTCGTTCTCGACACCCACGTCGACGGACTCCAAGACCAGGTCGGCGGAGTCCACGTCTTCCTGCGTGAGCTCATTCTCGATACCCAGGCCACCCTGAGCCTCGACCTTGCACTCGATGCCACGGGCGGCGCATTCATCCTGAATCGCCTTCTGGGCCATATACGTGTGGGCGATACCCACGGTACAGGCGGCAACGCCTACGATCTTCATTGCTTCCCTCTTTTCATAGAGTTGCGTGCGCAAGACACCGTTTGCGGAGGCCTCCGGAGCATCCCCTGCCGTTTGGACTTGCTGTCTTTTCGACAAGACCAATATAGGTGCTCGTTTTTCTTAATGCCAGCTTATTTCGGT
Source organism: uncultured Collinsella sp. (assembly GCA_902489225.1). Taxonomy (GTDB): domain Bacteria; phylum Actinomycetota; class Coriobacteriia; order Coriobacteriales; family Coriobacteriaceae; genus Collinsella. The sequence goes on along the minus strand of CABTZA010000049.1, from coordinate 4,873 downwards.
AAACGCGCAGGTCAGAGCGTTGGTTATGCGATTTAGTTATGCGTTTAACCAAAAATGAATCCTGCGATTTTACCCTCGATTTCAAAAGTCAAGAAGTATTTGATTTTCTCGGTAGACGGCAGATGCGCAGCCCGTCACAAATTTCGACCCCACCCGTATGCCGCATTTGTTGCATACTCATATGAAAGGATAAAAACCGCTCACCGAAGCGCATCCCTCACCAAGACTCAAAGTCATCATGTTGGAAAATGCTCATCTGTCGGAAGGAGTCGCTGTGGCAAAACAGCGCGTTACGATCGCAGACGTCGCTCGAGAGGCGGGAACCTCGACGGCAAGCGTCTCGTATTACCTCAACGACAAACGAGAAAAGCTTAGCGAGAAGACGCAGAACAAAATCGCGCGCGTCATTAAGGAACTCGGATACGTTCCCAACGCCCAAGCGCAGACGCTCACCGGCAAGCAAACCCACGTCATCGCCATCATCATTTTGGATAACACCAACAAATGGGCGGGGCTTGTTCTCAATGGCATGGAGCAGGTCATGCTCCCCGCGGGCTACCAGACGGTCGTTTGCACGAGCAACTTTAACCCCGAGACCGAGCTCATGTACGTCGACAAAATGCTCTCGCTGGGCGTCGATGGCTTTATCATCCAGCCCACGGCAAACTTCAAAGCCGTGCACGACCGCATTAGACGCGCCGGCAAGCCGGTCGTCTTTTTCGATGCGGCCATCTATAGCCCAGGTACTAGCTGGATCAAAACCAACCTTTACGACGGCGTGTACAACGCCACACAGGCACTCCTCGACGCCGGCTACGAAGATTTCTTTTCCATTGCCGCCAACATGACCGAGATGCGCACCCGCATGGAGCGTTTTCAGGGGTATGCCGAGGCGCTGGCCGCGAATGGGCAGCTCTACAAAGCGATTCCCATCGATCACAACAAGCCGTCAATCAACGAGCTTACCGAGTACTTTAAATTCAAGTTCAATCCCGCCAAGCGTACGCTCATCTTTGTCCAAAACCAATGGGCGCTCCCCCGCGTCTACAAGGCGCTTCAGCCCATGGCCCATCTGCTTCCGCAGCAAATCGGCCTTTTGGGACTCAACTGCGAAGACTGGACTAATCTCACCACGCCGACCGTCTCCACCATCATCGAGCCCGTCGACCAGGAAGGTCGCGAAGCAGCCGAGATGCTGCTCGCCCTACTTGACGGCAGCAGCGAACCCGGCGAGCAGCGCATTCTCGAGTGCAAGCTCAACTGGCTCGACTCCACCTCAATCTAGACCGCGGGACAAATGAATCAGTAGCGTCTATCCCAAATCTTGAGTATTTGTTCGACAGAACGGCCCCTGCCGGCTCCTGCTAGACTGGTAGATTCCCAACCGTCCATCCAGGAGCCTCCATGTCGCGCAAGTCCGCCTACAAGCAAGCACTTTCCATCGGCACCGCCGTGGTGCTGGGGTTTGCGCTGTTCACAGGGTCGCTCGACGGGGCGCCCAAGCTGTTGTCGCCGCAAAGCGATGAGCAGGCAGCGGTTCTGGCCGAGAAGCAAGACGAGAGTCCCAGCCGCACCGACGACGAGGCGGACCTGGTTGCCCGACTCGAATCGGGAACAGCGAGCTCTTCAGACCCTCAAAACGGCCAGGACTCTGGCGATGGCTCCGATTCCGCCGCAACCGACACCGGTGACGGCGCTTCCGCAAACAGCGCCGCCACCCCCATCGACGAGGTCGAAAACCCCGATCTCGACCGCGCCCGCGGCGTATACCTCAGCAGCATTCCCGACTACGCGGGCAACCCCTATGTTGCCCTGCGCGCCGACAGCACGCACCCGCTCGGCACACCATCATTCACGCTCGATGAATACGAGCGCGCTACAGAAGAGGGCTGCTTTAAGAAGTTCTCCAAGCTCGACAGCCTGGGCCGCACCCGCAAAGCGCTCGCCTGCGTGGGCCCCGAATCACTCGGTCAAGGCGAGCGCGGCGATATCTCGCGTATCCATCCCGCTGGATGGCGCCAGCAACGCTACGACTTTATTCCGGGCCAGAGCCTCTACAACCGCTGCCACCTTATCGCCTGGTCGCTCTGCGGCGAAAACGCCAACCGCAAGAATCTCCTCACCGGCACGCGCTATCTCAACGAGACGGGCATGCTACCGTTTGAAGAGCAGATTCTCAACTATATTCGCGATACGGGTAACCATGTGCTCTACCGCGTCACGCCCATGTACAACGAAGAAGAACTTGTCTGCCGTGGCATGCGCCTTGAGGCGCAATCGGTCGAGGACCACGGCAAGACCCTCTGCTTCCACGTATATTGCTACAACCTGCAGCCGCACGTGCAGATCGACTACGCTACCGGCCGCAACCAGGCCTCGGGAGACTAGGACCGACCAAGCTGCCCCGAACCTAACATGATCCGTTTTCCTCTGTCCCCCAGGGATCAAAAAGGGCCGCCCTGGGTTACCCAGAGCGGTCCTTGCATCGGCATATATGTTGCAGGCAACGCCACACGCTACTTGGCGCGACCCTCCTCATAGCGCTCGACCAGCTTGGCCTGAACGTCATAGGGAACCTGCTCATAGCCAGCGGGCTTCATGGTAAAGTCACCCGTGCCGCGCGTGATAGAGCGCAGGCGCGTCGAGTAATCCGTCAGCTCGGCGAGAGGTGCCTGGGCGATGACCACGGTGTCGCCGCGTTCATCGGTCTCCATGCCCGTCACGCGACCGCGCGATGCCGAGATGTCACCCATCACGGCGCCGGCGTAGCTCTCGGGGATAGTCACCGTAATTTCCTCGATGGGCTCCAGCACCACCGGGTCGGCATCGGCGCATGCCTTGCGCAGGCCGATGCGGGCCGCCGCGCGGAAGGCCATTTCGTTGGAGTCGACGCTGTGATACGAGCCGTCGTACACAGCCACGCGAATGCCCGTGAGCGGGTAGCCGGCAATGATGCCGTCCTTCATGGTCTCCTGGACGCCCTTGTCCACGGCGGGAATCAGCGAGCGCGGAATGCGGCCGCCTACGACCTCATCCACAAACTCGTAGCCGTCGCTCGTGCCGTCGGGCCCAATAAGCGGCTCCACGCGCAGCCAGCAGTCGCCGTACTGACCGGCACCACCGGTCTGCTTCTTGTGGCGGCCCTGGGCGCTCGCCGTGCGGCGGATGGTCTCGCGATACGGAATGCGGATCGGCACGCTCTTGGCCACGACCTTGGTACGGTCCTCCAAACGGTTGAGCAGCACCGAAACCTGCGCCTCACCCACGGCGGAGATAATGGTCTGGCCGGTCTCCTCGTCACGATCGATGCTCATGGTCGGATCGGCCTTGCAGGCCTTCTCGATAAACGTGTAGAGCTTCTCTTCGTCCCCGCGATTCTCGGCCTCGATGGCAATGCGGTACTGCGAGTTGGGGAACTTAAACGCCGCAGCCTCGACCTTGCCGGTAATCGAGAGCGTATCGCCCGTCTCGGCCGCCAGCTTGGGTGCCACGATAATGTCGCCGGCATAGGCGTGACCGACCTCGGTCATGTCGCGGCCGCACATCACATACAGGTGAGCCAGACGGTCGCCCTTGCGCGTGCGCGCGTTGACCAGCTCAAGGCCCGGCTCAAGCGTACCCGTCAGCACCTTAATAAAGCTGATGCGACCCTGCTGCGGATCGGCCAGGGTCTTAAACACAAACGCCACCGGACGATCATCGTCGCTTGAAATCTTGAGCGAATCGCCGTCGATAAGCGGCATCTCGCCGTAGTCGGTCGGCGCCGGGAAGTATGTGGCGATGTCGTCCATCAGCGAGTTGACGCCCTGCTCCTTAATGCAATCGCCCGCAAAGACCGGCACAAAGATGCGCTCGGCGATCGCCTTCGACAGCAGGCCTTCAAGCTCCTCCTGCGTCAGCGTCTCCTCGCCTTCCAAGTACTTCATCATCAGTTCGTCGTCAGCCTCGGCCACCAGCTCGCACAGATGGTCATGGGCTTCCTCGGCCTGGGCACGATACTCCTCGGGAATCTCCGACTCAACGGCTTCGGTGCCGTTGCAATGGCGCGCCTTCATGCGCACCAGGTCGATGATGCCGTCAAAGTCCTCGCCCTCGCCCCAGGGAAGGGTCACGGCGCCCAGGCGCGTGCCAAAGCGCTCTTGCAGCAGGTCCATCGTGGTCGCAAAGCTGGCCTCGGAGCGCGACAGGCGGTTTACGAACACCGCACGCGCCAGGCGCAGGTCCTCGGCGGCATACCAGAGCTTAACCGTCGTAGGCTGCGGGCCGGCCTCGGCGTCGACCACAAACAGAGCCGTCTCGCAGACGCTCATCGCGGCAAAGGCATCGCCGATAAAATCGGGGTAGCACGGGGCATCGAGCACATTGATGCGCGCGCCCTTCCAGTCGATCGGCGCGATGGTCGTCGAGATGGAGAATGAACGCTTGACCTCTTCGGGGTCATAGTCGAGCGTGGGCTTGGTGCCGTCGTGGCCGCCCAGGCGGGCGGTCTTGCCGGAAAGGTGGAGCATGGCCTCGGCGAGCGAAGTCTTGCCCACCCCGCCTTGGCCTACGAGCACCACGTTCCTTACGTTGCCGGTCTTGGGAGCACCCATGATGACCTCCTTGCAGGGTCGCGCGCGATGCGCGACGCCAACGGGGAGAGTTCGCGGTCGGTGCCATCCCGGGAGCAGCATGGTCGGCAGCCGAGCCGACTCACCCTCCAAATGTCCTATGCCACCACCCTACCCTCACGGGCGGCTGTCCATGCATACCTTTCGGCGCACGTATGAATACAGGCGGCGAGAGGAAGAAGAACGCATGCGAAGCGATTATTGGACCTCGCCGATGCAAATAAAATGCCGCCGCAGACCGTAAGACCTGCGGCGGCTTCGCC
>CABTZA010000048.1 GCA_902489225.1 uncultured Collinsella sp. | reverse complement strand
TCGCGGTGTCGACGCCCTTGAGGCAGCGCAGGGAGTCGACCCTCCTCCTCCACCTGGGCTTGCGGGCCTCGGCCTCGACGAGCCCCTCGAGCCTCGCCTTCTCCTCCGCCGCCCGCCTGACCGCGTCGACGTAGTAGGCGAGCACGTCGTTGTCGGCCCCCTCCGCGAACCTAATCGACTCGATCCAGGACCAGTGCGCCCGGGTCCAGTTGCCCTTCCTGCGGCCGGTGGGCGTCCTCTCGTCGAAGACGAGCCCGTGCCTGAGCAGGAACTTGGAGAGCCGCTGCTTCGAGCGCGAGAGGTCGTCCCTCGCGTCCTCGAGCGCCCTGGTCAGGTCGCGGGCGGCCTCGCACTCGTCGTCGGGGACCCACACCTCGACCACGTTGCCGACCGACAGCATGCGGGCGAGGAACTCGGCGTCGTTGCGGTCGTTCTTCCTGCGCCTGTCCGCGCTGGGCTTGATCATCTTCGAGACGGCGCCGACCACGCAGTCGACCCCGAGGCCGGAGAGCCTCTTCTGCAGGTCGAACCCCGTGACCCCGGACTCGTACACGCACTTGGCCTTTGGGTCCACGGACCGCACCCACTCCGCGACTGCCCCGGCGTCGCAGCCGAAGGTCGCGCAGCGCACCTCCCCGGTCATGACGTCGAGGGAGACTGCCTTTATCGAGCGGGCGTGGACGTCGAGGCCGACGAAGGTGGTAGTATCGAGCATGGGAGCCCCTTCCATGAATGCGGCGTGGCCGCCGCGGCTGAATTAGACACTCACCATTGTCGGCCTAATCCGCGGTCTTTCATGCAGCAGGGGCTCTCAATGTTTTTATGTCCTGCTCATATCGTCTCTGCTGGCAGCTTGGAACAGTCCTTAAAGCCCGCATCAATCAACTGCGGAAAGCGCATTCCAGAATGAGCGTCCAACATGGGACATAGTTTCCCTTGAGGGCCTCAACCGGAAAATGCATCCCGGAATGTTGCCGGAAAGTGGAACGTAGTTTCCCAAACGGGCCGCTAACGGAAAGTGCATCCCGCTATTGAGCTCCAAAATGGGATGCGCTTTCCGTGTCGGCAGTTCCTGGCAGCCTGGGGCTACTCATTTAAGTCTGTCCCCAATGACTAGTAGTAGGCCCACATGGCTTCGACTTCGTTAAGGACTTCTACGGCGCCCCAACGGCGGGCGCTGCGGCTGGCCGAGTTGGGGTCGTAGACGCCAATCTGGTCGGCGTCGTCAATACCGTAAAGCACAATGTAGTGGCCCACGTTGGTAAAGGTGCCCGGCCGAACGGCGGCGATGACGGGCGCTCCCGAACGCAGCGCCTGAGTCATAGAGTCGCGATCGTTATGGAGCTCCGTTCCGTTAAGTCCCAACTGCCACGCGCCGCTCGTCATAAACGACCATTCGGTTGCACCGGTGGGGGCGTAATTGCCCGCCTCAGAAAGCGCGCACATATCGACGGGGGTCATATCGGTGCGTCCCGTCTTAAAGATATAGACCATGGTGAGGCACGTAGGCCCGCAGGCATTTTGGCGGATGGTGCCGCCGGCGTAAGGCAGCTCCGACCACGCAGGGTCGATCTGATAGATATGGGGCATCGTGCCGGCTTGCCATTGCGAGCGTGGGGTCGAAAAGGCGAAAGAATAACCGGGTGCGACGGGGGCCTTGAGCAGCTTGTCCTCGGCGGTGGGCTCGAGACCGGCCGAACCGTGGGACATACAGGAGCTCATAAGCACAAAGACCAGACAGGTAAGGATAGAGCACAGTGCGAGGCGAAGTCGACGAGCCGGCAGGGCGGGGGCATTCGCGTGCGATGTCGAGCGGTAGGGCTTGCCGTCGCGTCCGCCTTGGGGATGCGAAAAGAAGCGGTTGATATGGATGCCGGGCTGACGTGCGCCGTTGCGGCGCAGTTGCGGAACCTCGGCCTGACGCTGTCGAGTGCGCGCGCCCAAGCGGCCATCTTGCTGCGCGCTTGTGCCCGTGCTCAGACGGCCACTCTGCCGCGTTCTGCTTGCCTGCTGCCGAGACGAAGGCCTGGGTTGCTCTTGAGGACGTTGCGGATTGCTGCTCGTGGCACTTCTGGGCGTCGGCGTGGTACGGCCAGCAAGGCGAACGCTTTGTCGCCGTTGATCACCGTCGTTGTATCCGTATGCCATTCGTACCGCCTTGTCTCATGTATAACCTGTCCATCCTACAAAAAAGATGTGCAACAAATGGGTCTGCGCGTCAAAAGCTCGGTAAACGGTACGAAAGGCGCAAAACACACGGCCTCAAAAACAACTCTATATGCGTCCGATGAGCGTACGCCCGTCGGACGGGCGGCAACAATGAACGGCAAACCGTGCCGTTCGTCCCAAAAACGGCGCCGTTCGTTTTGCAGTTCTGCCTTCGGTCGAGCTGCAAGCGGCGCTGCTGTGCCAAGGCCGTATCTTAAAGCCACGAAATAAAAGCGCGTGGCAAAACGGACCGCGCAAGGGGTGACGCCAAGGGGCGTCAAAAAGGAAAGGAGGGGAACAATGGCGGACAAGAACGCAGAAGTTGCAGTCGAGGATAACGGCGGCATGAAGAAAACGCTTTCGCTCTGGAACTTCTTCACCATCGGTTTCGGCGCCATCATCGGTACCGGTTGGGTTCTGCAGGTCGGCGACTGGATGGTCGTGGGCGGCGGTCCCGTTCCCGCTATGATCGCATTCCTCTTGGGTGCAATCTTCCTCGTGCCCGTCGGAGCTGTTTTCGGTGAGCTCACGGCTGCTATCCCCATCTCGGGCGGCATCGTCGAGTATGTCGATCGTAGCTTTGGCCGTACGCTGAGCTACATCACCGGATGGCTTTTGGCGCTGGGCAACGGCATCCTGTGCCCGTGGGAGGCCATCGCCATTTCGACCCTCGTGTCTGAGATGTTCGGCAGCCTGCCCGGTCTTGAGTGGCTGCGCGCCGTTAAGCTCTACACCATCCTGGGTGCCGACGTTTACCTGTTCCCGACGCTGATCGCGCTCGGCTTCGCAGCCTACGTCATCTTCCTCAACTTCCGCGGCGCCAGCTCGGCCGCCAAGCTCCAGGCCTTCCTGACCAAGGCTCTGCTCTGCGGCATGCTGCTCGCCATGGGCGTCTCGCTGTTCACCGGCTCGCCGGACAATGCCATGCCCGTGTTCTCCCAGGTCACCGGCGCTGGCGGCGGCAAGGCCGCTACCGAGGGCGCCAGCCTGTTCGCTGGCATCGTGTCGGTCCTGGTTCTGACCCCGTTCTTCTACGCCGGTTTCGACACCATTCCTCAGCAGGCTGAGGAAGCAGCCGAGGGCCTCAACTGGAACAAGTTCGGCAAGATCATCTCCCTGGCCCTGCTGGCCGCCGGCGGCTTCTACATGGTCTGCATCTACTCGTTCGGCACCATCCTCGACTGGCATGAGTTTGTTAAGAGCCCGGTTCCCGCGCTTGCCTGCCTCAAGGGTATCAACATGCTCCTGTACCTGGCCATGCTCGTCATCGCCACGCTTGGACCCATGGGCCCGATGAACTCCTTCTACGGCGCCACGAGCCGCATCATGCTCGCCATGGGCCGTAAGGGCCAGCTGCCCGAGAAGTTCGCCGAGGTCGATCCCAAGTCCGGCGCTCCCAAGCTCGCCTGCGTCGTTCTGGGCGTCATCACCGTCATCGGTCCGTTCCTGGGCAAGAACATGCTCATCCCCCTGACCAACGTGTCGGCTCTCGCCTTCATCTTCTCCTGCGGTATGGTCGCCCTCGCCTGCCTGCGCATGCGCTTCACCGAGCCCGACCTGCCTCGTCCCTACGAGGTGCCCGGCGGCAAGTTTGGCATCGGCCTCGCTATCGCTGCCTGTGCCATCATCATCGGCCTGCTCGTGATTCCGTTCTCTCCCGCCTCCCTCAACATGGTGGAGTGGAGCATCGTGATCGGCTGGTTGGCTATTGGCCTGGCCCTCATGGCTTTCACCAATTCCCGCAAAAAGTAACGCCTAGCCGGGGCGGATCGGGTGCGCGGGGCCCTCTCTCCCGCGCACCGAACCCGGCACCACTTGGGTAGCTTTGTGAGGCCTTAACCCAACACGGCCTCGCCCACTATATGGATCCATAAGGAGGAACCATGTCCACTAAGTATGCAATCGTTGGCGGCAAGCTCATCGACGGTACCGGTGCCGAGCCGGTCGAGAACTCTCTCGTTCTCGTCGACGACAACGGCAAGATCGAGTACGCCGGCACTATGCAGGACCTTCCCGAGGGCGTTGAGGTTATCGATGCCGCCGGCAAGACCGTCCTTCCCGGCCTGATCGACACCCACCTGCACTTCTCGGGCAACCTGACCGACGATGACACCGATTGGGTCATGCAGCCGCTCCTCGAGAAGCAGGCCGTCGCCGTCAAGCAGGCCTACGACTGCCTCACCCACGGCCTCACCACCGTCTGCGAGATCGGCCGCTTTGGTATCCAGATCCGTGACTGCATCGACAAGGGCGTCTTTAAGGGCCCGCGCGTTCTGGCCACCGGCCTCGGTTTCTGCCGTGTTGCCGGCCACGGTGACTCTCACCACTGCACCCAGGAGCTCAACAAGGAATCCCATCCCTGGGGCGACCAGGTCGACGGTCCTTGGGATCTGCGCAAGGCCGTCCGTCGTCGCCTGCGCGAGAACCCCGATGCCATCAAGATCTGGGCTACCGGTGGCGGCATCTGGCGCTGGGACTCCGGTCGCGACCAGCACTACTGCTCCGAGGAGATCCAGGCCGTGGTCGACGAGGCAAAGATGGTCGGCATCCCCGTGTGGAGCCACTGCTACAACAACCACGCCGCTGCCTACGATTCCGTTCGCTTTGGCTGCGAGCAGCTGATTCACGGTTTCGATATCGATGAGCGCACCATGGACCTCATGGCCGAGCAGGGCACCTTCTTCACCCCGACGATCGCCTTCCTGCCCACCTGGTACGCCACCTATCCGCCCGTCTACGTCCCCGAGCTGCACGACAAGTACGAGGGCACCCTGGTCGAGAAGGAGCTGCAGCGCAACTACGACTGCCTGCGCGAGGCCAAGAAGCGCGGCGTCGTCATGACGATCGGCTCCGACTCCTTCTCCTTCGTCACCCCGTACGGCACCTGCTCCATCGAGGAGATGTACGAGTTCGTCGACAAGATCGGCTTCACCCCGGTCGAGACCATCACCTGCGCCACCCTCAACGGTGCCAAGATGTGCCACATCGAGGACGAGACCGGTTCCATCGAGGCCGGCAAGTGCGCCGACCTGCTGGTCGTCAACGGTGACGTCGCCGCCGACATCCACGTGCTCAACACCGACAACATGGACGTCATCATGAAGGACGGCTGGATCGTCGAGGCTGGCACCTTTGGCGAGGCCAACAAATACAGCGCCTAAGATACCGTTTGTCGATGGCTGGATGTAAAACACAGTTTTTGATTGCATAATGCAATGGAGAGGGTCGCTTGCGGCCCTCTTTATTGCTATGGGTGCGATAGAAAAAAGGGGATGACGGTGGATTTAAACAGGCTGATTCTGGGCAAGAGTTACAACTCTACCAAGGTCTTTCGCACGGCCCAGCATGTGGTCCAGGCCATCCTGCTCGGTATTGTCGTTCCGGCGCTTATCTTGCTGCTTATCTGGGATTTAACCGATAATCCCAATCCCGTTCCGGGCGTTGTCGTTATTGCCGGCATGGTCATGCTGTGCTTCTTTTTCTCGTATGTCTTTGTGGTCCCCGACGACCTCACATCGAGCGCAACCGACCGTACGCTCGCCATCGCATCAAAAATATTCGCCTATACATCGCGTGGCCTTACGCCCGAAGCGGCCCTGGGCGCCTCTAAAATTATCCTGTCCGAGACCATCGCCTCTGCCATCTGCTTTACCGACGGCAAGCAGGTGTTGGCAAGCTGGGGCGAGGACTCGGCAAAGTGCCCCGCCGGCACCCCGGTCGTGCTCAAGACCACGCTCAGTGTGATTGAGACGGGCGAGCAGAGCGTGTTTTCGCGTGACACCTCCAATGAGACGGGCGGCTATTTTCCCCGCCTGCGCGCCGGCATCGTCGCGCCGCTTACCGTGCGCGGGCATTGCGTGGGCACACTCGAGCTGTATTACCCTCGCCTGAGCAGCATCGATATGCGCCAGACGGCCCTTGCCTCGGGTTTTGCCGACCTAATTTCCACGCAGCTCGCCAGCTTTGAGCTCGAGCGCCAGGACGAGCTCACAGCCCGCGTTGAGCTTCGCGCCCTGCAGTCGCAGGTCGACCCGCATTTTCTATTCAATACCATTAGCACGATCGTGTCGCTCGTTCGAACCGAGCCCGACAAGGCGCGATCGCTGCTGATCGACTTTTCCAACTACTATCGTCAGACGCTTTCTGACTCCGATACGCTCACCACGCTCGAGCACGAGGTGGAACAGGGCACTCGTTATATCAATCTTATGCAGGCCCGGTATGGCGACGGCCGTCTGCGCGTTTCGGTCGACATCGACTTTGAGGTGCGCGACAGCCTGGTACCGCCGTTTATCTTGCAGCCGCTGCTCGAAAACTGCATCAAGCATGCGCAGCGCGAGACCGAGCCGCTTTCTATTCGTGTTAGGGCTTTTGAGACCGATGACGGCTTGGAGATCATCGTCGAAGATGACGGCATCGGAATGAGCGAAGAAGTCTGCGCGCATCTGTTTGAGCAACATCGCCTGGAGGAGCCCGAGAGCATTACCGCCGACGGCTCCGTCAAGCGAGGTTGCGGCCTGGCGCTCTTCAACGTGCTTCAGCGCATCCATTTCTTTTACGGAGAAGATTCCGGCATGCGCGTGAAGTCCCAGGAGGGCGTGGGAACGCAGGTCATCGTCGAGCTGAACGGCGAGCCGCATGAGCCCGCGCCGTTGACGGCGTAGCACGCGGTTGGATTGAGAGAAAAAGAGGGGAAGCACATATGTCCGAAGGCTGGAACATCTTGGTGGTTGATGACGAACCTCCCATTAGGGCTGAGCTACGCTATCTGTTGGAAAAGGATACGCGTGTGGGCCAGATTGCCGAGGCGGGCAATGTCACCGAAGCCGTGGAGTCGATTCTGTCGAACAAGCCCGACGTGCTGTTTTTAGACATTACCATGCCCGGTCGCTCGGGAATTGAGCTTGCCGAGACGCTGCAGAACCTAAAGACGCCGCCGGTGGTTGTGTTTGTGACGGCGTTTGCCGAGTATGCGGCTGATGCCTATAACCTCGATGCCGTCGATTATGTCGTCAAGCCGGTCGAGGACGCACGCCTGTCAAAGGCACTCGACAAGATCGAGGCAGCCTTGGGTGTCCGTCGTGTTATCCACGCTCCGCGCCAGCCTTTGCGTCTGACGGTGGACCGCGGGGGCAAAAAGGTGTTCATTCCCGCCGCAGACGTCTGCTACTTTGAGGCGCGTGCCGATTTTTGCAACGCCATCTGCGCCGAGGGAACGTACCTGATCAATGAGTCGATCTCTTCGCTCGAGCGTCGCTTGGTCTCCGAGGGCTTTATTCGCGTTCATCGCAGCTATCTGGTCAATTTGGAAGACGTGCACAATGTCGAGATCGGTTCCACGGGTCTTATGGAGCTCAGGCTCGATCGCGTAACCTCGATGGTGCCCGTGTCCCGCCGTCGCGCTGCCGAGGTTAAAGCACACTTGGGGCTTGCGTAGACGGTCTGCGTGCCGTCGTTTACCATCGCAGGTTTGGCATGGGCGCGCGGTGGGCATAATGGGTGGCATCGAATGAAATCGAAAGGATCATTATGCCCGCGCTTATCACCCATCATCTGTTTGGCGAGGAAAGCATCGACCGTCTTCCGCAGGGCGTCATCACGTCCGATGAAGAGCGCATTGCCTTTATCTTGGGCAACCAAGGCCCCGACCCGTTTTTCTTTCACATTCTGACACCGCGTGTTTCCGACTGCACGCTGCTGGCGCAGGTCATGCATCGGTCGCGCATGTCTCGCCAGTTCGCGTGCCTGCGCGACGGCGTGTCGCATCTGCTGCCGCGCGACGCCAGCTTGGGTCGTGCCTTTGCGCTGGGCCTGCTGTCTCATTACGTGCTCGACCGCAACGCCCATCCTTTTGTCTATGAGCAGCAGTTTGGCATCGTGGAGTCCGGTTCAGAGCTTGAGGATTCGAGCAGTCAGGTCCATGCCGTGATCGAGAGCGACCTGGATGTACTGATGCTGCAGCTTAAACGCGATGGCGCTACGGTCGACGATTACCCGCCGGCGGGCGAGATCGTCACCACCGATCGCATCAATCGCGTGGCCGGCGTGCTGATGAGCTATGTTGCCGGACGCGTGTACGGCATTGACATTCCGGCGGGGGAGTACGGTGCTGCCGTTGCCAATATGCAGCGACTTTACCGCGCGATTGAGCCGGCCGGCTCCGCAAAGACGCGCGCGATCTCGCTGGTTGAGGGCTTGGTGCACGACTACTCGCTGCTCGACGGCCTTGCCCATCGCGTGACGACGGAGCTGCCCGAGCGCACCGGTAACCTGGGCCATCTGACATGGAAGAATCCCTTTACCGACGAGGTCTCGAACGAGAGTTTCCCCGAGGTCTTTGATCGCGCGCTGGTCGATTACGAGTGCACGGTCGCACGTTTTATCGAGACCGGTGACATGGATGCCGTGACCAGTCACGTCAACTACAGCGGTCGCGTGCTCAATGCCGATGAGGAGTTCGACCGCGAGGAATAGGGCCCGTGCGTGCCCCTTTGCCGAATCCTTACCGGCGGTTCTGGACAATTGGGGTACGATGAACTAACTGCATATCGGGCGAATACGAAGGGTCCCTGTCCATGAAATACACCAAGCTCGAGCGTAACTGGGTTATGTATGATGTGGGCAATTCGGCCCTTGTGCTGCTCAATACCTCGGTGGTGCCCATTTACTTTAACGCCATCAATACCGGCGCTTCCTCGGCCGACCTGGTGGTCGCCTGGGGCAATGCGCAGACGATCGCCTCGCTGGTCATTGCCATGCTCATGCCCATTCTGGGCGCGCTTGCTGACTACGCAGGCAACAAGATCAAGTTCTTCTTGGGCTTCTTCCTCACGGGCCTGGTGCTTTGCCTGGCGCAGGCTATCCCAATGTCCGCCATGGCATTTTTGACCGTGTACGTGCTGTGCACCATCGGCCTTAACTCTTCTATGACGTTCTACGACGCCATGCTGCCCGACATTACGACCGACGAGCGCATGGACGCCGTGTCCAGCTCGGGCTATGCCTGGGGCTATATCGGTTCCACCGTGCCGTTCGTCATCTGCCTGGCGCTCATCATGGGTGGCCCCGCTCTTGGCGTTCCCACCATGCTGGCAACGCGTCTGTCGTTTATCATCACTGGTGCCTGGTGGCTCATCTTTACCCTGCCGCTCATTCGCACCTATAAGCAAAAGTACGGTCGCGAGCGCGGTCCCGAGGACACTATCGGCCACATCGTGGGCGGTGTGTTCTCCGAGGTCGGACACACCATGCGCGAGATCGCCCACAACAAGACCGTGCTGGTCTACATGATCGCGTTCTTCTTCTATATCGACGGTGTGCACACGGTCATTTCCATGGCCACCAGTTACGGATCGGCCTTGGGCATCGATTCGACGCAGCTGGTGCTGGCGCTGCTCGTTACGCAGTTCGTGGCCTTTCCGTCCGCCATCATCTATGGCAAGCTCGCCGGACGCGTGGGCACGCTCAACATGATCCTGGTGGCGGTCGCCGCCTACATGGGCATTGTGCTGTTCGCCGCGTTCTTCCTAAAGACCGCCTTTGAATTCTGGGTGCTTGCCATTATGGTCGGCCTGTTCCAGGGCGGCGTGCAGGCGCTCAGCCGTAGCTACTTTGGCCGCATTATCCCCAAGGAAAAGTCCAACGAGTACTACGGCTTCTTTGACATCTTTGGTCGTTATGCAAGCGTTATGGGCACCTTCCTGGTGTCGGTCGTCACCTCGCTGACCGGCAACCCGTCGCTGGGCGTCCTTTCCATTGGCGTGCTGCTGATTGTTGGCTTTATGCTGCTGGTCCGCCTGTCCCGCATGACTCGGGCGGCAGAGCATGCCGCATAGGAGCGAGCGGCTATTGTGCCTGTCCACGGTACTCTTTTGGGGTTATCCGCAATAAACATTGCGACTTGCGAGCAATGATTTGCCCAAGTGGGTATGATGGAATCAGCTAGGTCGCGGGGCGTCGCCTGTGTTTGGCGGCGTCCCGTTTTTGTGTTGCAGGGAGGGTAAGGCATGAACGCCACGGTCGTGATTCCAACGTATTGGGCGGGCGATGACGCTTGCGCAAACGCCCCTGGCACCTATGACCATTCGACGCGACTCAACGCCGACAATCCCGAACTCGACCGCTGCCTGGCCTCGCTTGAGCAGGTACGTGACATCCCGCGCATCATCCTTTTGGTGGTCTGTCCCGTTTCTGCCACAGCCGATGTGTCGCTGCGCGTGCACGAGATTGTCGACGCGCATCCCACGCTCAAGGTCACCGTTGTCACCAACACCCAGGCCTCGCGCATCGCAGACCGGGTTGCTCAGATCGCGCCCAAGGGTTCGGGCGAGTGCGTGAGCCTGCGAGGCTACGGTGCCATCCGCAACATGGGGCTAGCCTGTGCCGCTGTGCTGGGGCATGACGCGGTTATCTTTTTGGATGACGATGAGACTGTCATCGACGCCGACTTTATGAAGCGCGCGACCTATGCGTTGGGGCAGCAGACGCGTCAGGGCTTGCCGATCTTGGTCAAGAGCGGCTATTTCTACGATCGCGACGGCTCGCCGCTGGCTCCCACGGACAAGGCGGGCATCTGCCATCGTTGGTGGACCAAGCGCATCGAGTTCAACCGTTGGATGAAAAAGGCGCTCTCGGGCACCCGCATCTCGCGCTCCAACTACGTGTGCGGCGGCCTGATGGCCCTGCACGCCCGCGCCTTTACGCGTGTGGCCTTTGACCCGTTTATCACCCGCGGCGAGGACTTGGATTACCTCTTTAACATGCGCATGTTTGGCTACGACGTGTGGTTCGATAACGAGTGGACCGTGCGCCATCTGCCGCCCGAGTCCGAGAAGCGCTCGCCGCGCTTTATGCAGGACGTGTACCGTTGGTACTACGAACGGGCCAAGTTGACATTTGCCGCGCATCAAAAGGAGCTCATTCCCGTTACGGCGGCATC
>CABTZA010000047.1 GCA_902489225.1 uncultured Collinsella sp. | reverse complement strand
CCCTCGCGTTGCGGCCTTGTCGGATCACCGACACAGGTCGTGCGATCGTTTGTGCCCGACCGTGACCAAACGTGCGAGGACGTTGACGGAACGGCGTCCGAGCAGGCGGCAAAACTTGCCAAGATTATCGAGGGGATGGCGTAGATGAGCGGACTGATTATCGATAGCGAAGCCTGTATCGGCTGCGGTCGCTGCGTTCGCGCCTGTGCCTCGGGCGGCATCGTAGTGGAAGGCGAGCGGCCCAACCGTTGCGCCCGCGTAACCGACGGCTGCATCCTATGCGGTGGGTGCGTCGACGCCTGCCCTGTCAACGCTATCTCGATCGAGCGTGACGAGGCCGCTGGTGCGGTGGACCTTGATGCATATCGAGACATTTGGGTATTCGCGCAGACCGACGAGCACGATACGGTGACTCCCGTTGCCTATGAGCTTATGGGCAAGGGCCGCGAGCTTGCCGATGCTCGCGACTGCCGTCTGGTGGCACTGATCGGTATGGGTCCCGAGGGTTCTCTCGGCGACCTGGAGCATCTGGTTTGCGCGGGCGCCGACGAAGTCCTGGCCTGTCGCGACGAGCGCCTGCGCCAAAACGATGCGGAGGTCTACGCCCGCTTGATCTGCGATTTGGTAGCCGAACGCAAACCCGAGGCCATCCTATACGGTGCGACCGCTTTTGGCCGCGAACTGGCACCCGGCGTTGCCGTGCGCTTGCAGACGGGCCTTACGGCTGACTGCACCGTACTTTCGATGGATACGGAGACGGGGCTGCTGCAACAGACGCGTCCGGCGTTTGGCGGCAACCTGATGGCCACCATCGTCTGCCCCAATCATCGTCCCCAGATGGCAACGGTTCGTCCCGGCATCTTTAAGGCGCCCGACTTTGACTACGACCGCTCCGGCACGATCACCCAGATATCGCTTGCGGATGATGCTAAGGCTCGTGTCGAGATCTCGATTCCCGCCGAGGAGTGGAGGCAGCAGGCCTCGATCGCCGATGCCGAGCGCTTGGTCGTGGTGGGCCGCGGCATTGGCTCCAAGAAGAATCTGCCCCTGATGCGAAGGCTCGCCGAGGCTCTGGGAGCCGAGCTTGGTTGCACGCGACCTGTCGTGGAGGCCGGCTGGTTGGAGTGTCGCCATCAGATTGGCCAGACCGGCGTATCGGTTTCGCCCAAGCTTCTCGTGAGTATCGGTGTTTCGGGCGCCATCCAGCATCTTGCCGGCATCGGTGGGGCAGAGTGCATTATCGCCATCAACGAGGACCCGGATGCCCCCATCTTTGGTGCTGCCCAGTACAAGGTTGTCGGCGATGCCGTCGAGGTCGTCGAGGAGCTGCTGGCCCAGCTTGAGCGCTAGGCGCGCGCCAGCCAGTCGCGCATCTCGTCCTTAAGGCGGCTCCAAGTCGCCTGCGTGGCGGGGTCGGTAAAGGGCCGCGTAATGCCAAAGGGCGCGTCGAGCAGGCGGTAGATATCGCCCTGCTCGCGCGCCAGCGTGCGGCTCGCTGGATAGACGAGCTCAAACATAAAGCAGATGAGTCCCACCAGGTAGTCCGCCGGCTCGTTGCGCTCGTCGCGCGCGACGCACCGATGCTCGTCAAAGGCGGCAAGCGTCGGTACCGAGAAGCGACTGGCTAGAAACGCGTCCTCATCCACCTTGAGGATGGTATCGACGGTGCTGTCGGCGATGGTGCGCATAATGTCGATCTTGTCGCCATCGCGCACGATATCGCAGAAGCACCGTGTACGCTCGTCGAGTTGTGCCGGCAGGCGAAAGTCGCTGTGATAGGCGATGCTCGCTCGGATGAGCTCGTCATGCGCACCGGTTTCGATAAAGTCACGGATGTTTGTCGTGGCGGGTGCATCGGCGGGATTCTCGCCAAAGAGGACCTCGATGCCCAGCGCCGCATGGCTCATGCTCTCGGCGTCCTTAAAGGTGTCCCAGCGTCGCAGCTGCTCAAAGCGGCCCATATCGTGTAGCAGGCCGCAAAGCCATGCCAGGTCAATATCTTCTGACGACCAGCCCTGCTCGCGCGCTACGGCATCGCATGCCTCGGCCACGTGGTACGTAAGCTCGATTTTGAGCGCGATGCGTGGGTTGGTGGCGTCGTAGGCATCGGTGTAGCTTTTGAAGGCCGCGCGCGCCCGGTCTCGATCGATAGCTGTCATAATGACTTCCTAAAAAGTTGTGTCTTTCGATCCGGTGGCAATTGTAGGTGAACTCGGTTGCTGCCGGATGATGATTCTGCCGTGTCGCTACATGCGGCTCGGAGACCTTGTCAGGATGAGAAACGTATGGTGCTCAAAATCGTTAGAACCGTCTGGCCAGTGATGCTTACCTATGTTGCAATAGGCGCGCCGTGCGGAATGATCATGGGGCAGACGGGAATGGAGCCCTGGATGGTCTTTGCTCTAAGCAGTACGTTTGTGACGGGCAGCGGCCAGTTTATGATCTGCAACCTGTGGCTGGCGGGTGTGCCTGCAGCATCGATCGTCGCGAGCGTTGCCGCCATCTCCTCGCGTTTTGCGCTTTACTCGGCATCGATCGCACCGCATCTGAGGGGTGCCTCGAAGCGTCAGACGCTGGCTGTTGCCGCGACACTTACCGAGGAGGCATATGGCATCTCGCTTGCCAAGTTGGTTGAAGGGGAGGATTGGGGCCCGCGCGAGTCCTTTGTGCTCAACGTGATCCTCATCGCAACATGGGGCGTTTCGTGTACGATGGGCGCCATCGTCGGCGCCGTTGTCGATGTTCCCACCGCCATTGCAGCCTTTGTCTGCACCTCGCTCTTTATCTGCCTGCTCTTTTCGCAGCGGCTGTCGCGCGGTAACGTTGTCGCGGCGGTTTCGGGCGCGGTGTCCGTCGCCGTATGCAAGTTCTTGGGCCTCGCGAATATTGCCGTGCCGGCAAGCGTCGTGGTCGGCATTGCCATTGCGCTGGCGTGCGATGCTGTATTTGACGGAAGAGGTGCCCGCGATGCCCGCTAACGAGTTCTTGGTTCTGTGGCTGTCGTCGTGGGCTGCTATCGCGTTCTTTCGCATCGCGCCGGCGTTCGCCTTGCGCGGGCGGACCCTGTCGCCCCGCATTACCGAGGCCCTGGGCTATATCCCGCCCGCTGCCTTTGCCGCGCTGGTCGCCAACGACTTGGTGAACCCCGGCGCGTTCGACGCGGGACTCTGGCCTGCCTTGGTTCCCTGGATTGCGGCCACCGGCGTCGTGGCGGTGGCAATCAAGACAAAGTCGATGTTGTGGTGCTGCGTTTCGGGCATCGTGTTCTATATCGTTTTGAGCCTCGTATAGGAGCAGGACGCGTTATCGTCCCGGCCTAACGAATCGAATTTCTCACCGAGGCGGTCTGCTTCTTCTGGTACCATGGTCAAACTTTACTGTAGCAAAGCGTGACGTGGGCTTTTGTACCCCGTCAGCGGAAATGGGGGTTTCATGGCACAGGAAGCAACCGCCAACGAGCAAAAGAAATTCAAGGTCCCGCGTATCCCGGGCGACATCATGATCTACCCGATGATCGTCGGCCTTCTGCTCAATACCTTCTGCCCGCAGGTCTTTGAGATCGGTGGCTTCTTTACCGCCGCCTGCCGCGGCGGTTCCAACACCATCGTCGCTGCGATCCTGCTCTTCGTGGGTGCCGGCATCAGCTTTAAGTCCACGCCGGGCGCTATCAAGACCGGCATCGTCGTACTGATCCCCAAGCTTGTTGTCGCGGCGGCCCTTGGCTTGGGTATGGCATATTTCTTTAACGACAACTTCCTGGGCCTGAGCTCCGTGTCTATCATCGGCGGCATCACGTTTTGCAACATGGCGCTCTATACGGGCATCATGGGCGAGTTCGGCGATGAGTCCGAGCAGGGCGCCGTCGGTATCCTGTTCTTTACGGCCGGCCCCGCCGTCACGATGATCATCCTTGGTGTTTCGGGTCTCGCCAACATCCCCGTCGGCACCATCATCGGATCCATCCTGCCGCTTGTTATCGGCATGGTCCTGGGCAACTTGTTCCCGTTTATCAAGAACCTGCTGGTTCCCGGCGCCAATCCCGCGATCGCTGTAATTGGTTTTCAGCTCGGTGCGTCCATGAGCCTTTCGAGCTTCATCGCCGGTGGCATTTCGGGCATCCTGCTGGGCCTCATCACGCTCTTTATCGTCGGTCCCATTACCTTTGCCTTCGAGCGCCTGTGTGGCGGCAATGGTAAGGCGGCTGTGGCATGTTCCACCATTGCCGGCACGGCCATGACCACGCCGGTCGCCCTCGCCGAGGTCGCTCCGCGCTATGCCGAGCTTGCGCCCACCGCGTATGCGCAGATCGCCACTGCCGTCATCATCACGGCAATCATGGCCCCGATTCTGACCGGCTGGGTCGATAAGAAGTTCTGCCAGAGCAAGGAAGACCTGTCGCCTGCCGGTGTCGATGCCATCGAAGAGGCTGTCGCGACCGACATCGATGGCGAGTAGCAATCGATACCCATCAATGATTCCGGCGTGCAACTCGCGCCGTTTGAGCGCCCGAACGAGAGCTGTCTTGCAGTGACGTTCGGGCGCTCTGCTATTATTCCCCTTACCCCTGCGGAGTAGGGGGTGTTTGTTGCCCAGATTCGAATTGGGCGATTCTGGCCACTTGGATATTGAAGGGAGGGCGTCTAGTGGTAAAGGCACTCAAGATCGAGATATTCCTGCTGTGCATGATTATTCTTATCGGACTTGCCGTACGAAGCCGTCGCTCCCTGTTCTCGAGCACCCAGCAGCTTTTGTTTAGCATGCTGGGCTACACGTCTGCTGCCTACATTTTCTTCGATATGATCTGGACGCTCTCGGACGGCGTGAGCACTCCTGTAGGCATCACGGCCAACTGGATTTCCAACGCGGTTTCGTTTTCGCTGTTCGCCATCGCGTGCCTCATTTGGTTTTTCTATTCCGAGACGATGCAGGGCTCACGGCTCCTGACCACGCCCTATAGGGTGGTACTTTTAACGTTGCCAACCGCATTGGTGGTCGTTCTGGCATTTACCAGCTACTGGACGCACGCTATGTTCTATATCGATGCGCGGGGCGTATATCGTCGCGGAGCGCTTTATATGATTCAGCCTATCGTTAGCTACTGCTACGTCATATATACGTCCTTGCATGCCTTTATTCAGGCTCGAAAAGTCGAAAGCCTGCAAAAGAAGGCCATTTATCGCACCCTCGCCTTTTTTGCGGTTCCCGCTCTGGTGGGCGGTACCTTTCAGATCGTATACTCGGTGCCTGGCCTTTGTGTCGGCATAATGATTAGCATGTTGCTGCTCTATATCATCTGCCAGGAGCAGCTCATCTCGACCGACCCGTTGACTGGCCTCAACAATCGCAACCGTTTTGAGACCTATATGCTGTCGCTCTTCTCAAATGTGGATCAGGCCGAAGATGTATATCTGCTTATGATGGACGCTGACGGCTTTAAGCAGATTAACGATCGCTATGGACATGTGGAGGGTGACCATGCTCTTCAGGTAATATCCGCTGCGCTCAAAGAGGTCTGCTCGGCGTCTGGTGGCTTTATCGCGCGTTATGGTGGCGATGAGTTCGTGGTGCTCCAAAAGGCAGCGGCGGAACAGGACATCATACGTCTGTGCGCGGCAATCAACGACGAGCTCGCGCGCGCCGAGGTGCCGTATCTGTTGCGGATGTCCATCGGCTACGCACGGGTCGGTGACGGCGTCGATACCTGGCAAGACTTGCTTCGCGCTGCCGACGCGGAGCTCTACCGCGTCAAGGCCGAGAAAAAGAAGGCCGGCGTCCAGATACGCTAGGAAAAGGGTCGCACGCTTGCGTGCGTGGCGGCCCTCAGCTCATCGATGTATTCCATTAAGCTAAAGTGTGCGAACGCCCTCCCTAAAAAGGCGAGCTCGCTTGGCTTATTTGGGTTTGTTGACGATGACGATGCCGCCGCAGACCAACAACAGGGCAACGATGACGGTAACGGGGCTCGTGCCAGCGCCCTCGCCGAGCAGCAGTGCGCTCAACAGCACGCCAAAGACCGGGTTCATAAAGCCAAAGACCGACACGCGGCTGACGGGGTTGACGGCGAGCAGGCGGGACCACAGCGAGTAGGCGACCGCGGAGATAAGCGCCATGTAGATGATGAGCGCGATGGCGGGGGCGATTTCGGTGGGGGACAACGTGCCGCCCATCAAAAACCCGATGGCGGTAAGGACCACGCCACCGACTAAAAACTGCCAGCCGGCGAGCAAGACGCCGTCATGCTCGCGCGAGAAGATGCCAATGAGGCAGGTCGACAGGGCGCCCGCAACAGTGGAGGCCAAGATAAATCCCTCGCCGTCGAGCGTAAAGCCAAAGGTGCCATCCGCGCCCGAAAGGTTGACGAGCGCGACACCGGCAAAGCCCAGTACGCAGCCGAGCACTTTGGCCGCATCGAGCTTTTCGGTGCGAAACGCCAGGGCGGCAAAGAGGATGGCTAGGAAGTTGGCGCTGGCCTCGATGATGGAGCTCGACATGGCGCTGGCGCGCGAGAGGCCCAGATAGAAAAAGAAGTACTGACCGATGGTCTGAAAGAGCGACAAGATAAAGATGGGCTTGATATCGCGTACCTGTGGGACGAGCGGGCGGCGCTGGGCCGCACTCATACCGGCGATAACCAGGATACCGGCAAGCGTGAAGCGCAAACCTGCAAAGAGCAGTTGCGAGGCGCTATCGTGCGCCGGGATACCAAAGAGTGCGTAGCCGATCTTGATGCAGGGAAAGGCCGATCCCCAGAGTGCACAGCAAACAAGACAGCCCAGGATGAGTCCGGGCAGGGTGGCGAGATACGGCTTGCGGCTTTCCATGATGTCCTTCCTACATGCGCGAAGTAAAAAAGAACCCGCCACCGGATGTGTCGGTGGCGGGTGTTG
Organism: uncultured Collinsella sp.; assembly: GCA_902489225.1. Taxonomy (GTDB): domain Bacteria; phylum Actinomycetota; class Coriobacteriia; order Coriobacteriales; family Coriobacteriaceae; genus Collinsella. The sequence goes on along the minus strand of CABTZA010000047.1, from coordinate 4,276 downwards.
TTACCCGAAGGGATTGTACCCGATGGGAAAGGTTTAAGCGAAGTAGGCCACGCCGCTCTCAAAGATCGGCATGAACTTATCGCCGGGGACATGCTCGGGCACGTTACGGTACAGGTTGTCGCCGCGACGCTCGGCATGGCCCATCTTGCCCAGGACGCGGCCGTCGGGGCTCGTGATGCCCTCGATGGCGAGTGCGGAGCCGTTGGGGTTGACGGAGAGATCCATGCTGGGCTTGCCGTTCTCGCCCACGTACTGCGTGGCGACCTGGCCGTTGGCGATCAGCTGGGTGAGCACTTCGTCATTGGCGACAAAGCGGCCCTCGCCGTGGCTGATGGCGACGGTGTAGGGGTCGTCCAGGCTGCACTGCGACAGCCACGGGGACAGGTTGGACGAGATGCGGGTGCGCACCAGACGGCTCTGATGACGACCGATGGTGTTGAACGTCAACGTGGGCGCATCGGGCGTGGCGTCGACGATGTCGCCATAGGGCACCAGACCGAGCTTGACCAGGGCCTGGAAGCCGTTGCAGATGCCCAGCATCAGGCCGTCGCGGGCCTTGAGCAGGTCGCGAACTGCCTCGGTGACCTCGGGAGCGCGGAAGAACGCCGTGATGAACTTGGCGGAGCCATCGGGCTCGTCGCCGCCCGAGAAGCCGCCGGGGATCATGACGATCTGGCTTGCACGGATGCGGCGGGCAAGCTCGTGGGTGCTCTCGGCGACGGCCTCGGGCGTGAGGTTGTTGATCACGAAGGTGTCGGCTTCGGCACCGGCTGCGCGGAAGGCACGTGCGCTGTCGTACTCACAGTTGTTGCCGGGGAACACGGGGATGATCACGCGCGGACGGGCGATCTTGGCGCCGCTGTACACGTGGATATCCTTGGCGTGGAAGTCGATGGTCTCGACCTCGGGGGTCTCGCCGGCGCTGCGGTAGGCGAAGACGCCCTCGATGCCGCTCTCCCAGGCCTCCTGGAGCTCGGCGAGCTCGATGACTTCGGAGCCGGTGTCGATGACATAGCCCTCGACGGTGGTACCCAGGGGCTCGACGACAACGCCGTCGGCGACCTCGGGCAGCTCGGCGTCCTCGGCGAGCTCGACGATAAAGCTGCCGTAGAGCGGGGTGAAGAGGCTCTCCACGTCCACGTCCTCGGCAAGCTCGATACCGATCTGGTTGCCGACACACATCTTGAAGAGGCTCTCGGCGCCGCAGCCGTAGCCGGGCGTGGAGACGGCCAGGGCGTCGCCGGTAGCAGTGAGCGCCTCGACGGCGTCAAATGCGGCGAGCAGCTGCTGGGCGTCGGGGCGGTAGTCTTCGCCATAGGTGGCGGGGGCGATGCGGACGACGCGGTGCGTGAGGCCCTTGAACTCGGGTGAGACGGCGCGGGCGGCCTTGCCCACGGCGACGGCGAAGCTGATCAGGGTCGGCGGAACGTTGAGCTCGCCGGCCTCGTCCTCAAACGAGCCGCTCATGGAGTCCTTGCCACCGATGGCGCCGGCACCCAGGTCGACTTGGGCCATGAGGGCGCCCAAGACGGCTGCCGTGGGCTTGCCCCAGCGCTCGGCCTCGGTGCGCAGACGCTCGAAGTACTCCTGGAAGGAGAGATAGGCGCGCTTGTGCTCAAAGCCGGCAGCCACGAGCTTGGCGATGGACTCGACCACGGACAGGTAGGCGCCCGCAAACTGGTCGGCCTCCATCAGATAGGGGTTGAAGCCCCATGCCATGGCACTCGCCGTGGTGGTCTCGCCGTCCACGGGGAACTTGGCGACCATGGCCGAGCTGGGGGTGAGCTGCGTCTTGCCGCCAAAGGGCATGAGCACGGTCGCGGCGCCGATGGTGGAGTCGAAGCGCTCGGAAAGACCCTTGTTGGAAGCGACGTTGAGGTCGGTGACGAGCGAGGTCATGCGCTCGGCGAGCGTGGTGCCGGCCCAGCTGGGCTGCCACACGCTACGGGCGCACACGTGGGCGACCTGGTGCTTGGGTGCGCCGTTGGAGTTGAGGAACTCGCGGGACAGATCGACGATGGCAACGCCGTTCCAGGCCATGCGCATGCGTGGCTCGGCGGTAACCTCGGCGATGACGGTTGCCTCCAGGTTCTCCTCGGCGGCGTAGCCCATGAACTCCTCGACGTCACCGTCGGCGACGGCGCAGGCCATACGCTCCTGGGACTCGGAGATGGCGAGCTCGGTGCCGTCCAGGCCGTCGTACTTCTTGGTCACGGTGTCCAGGTCGACATACAGGCCGTCGGCAAGCTCGCCCACAGCGACCGAGACGCCGCCGGCGCCAAAGTCGTTGCAGCGCTTGATCAGGCGGCAGGCGTCGCCGCGGCGGAAGAGGCGCTGCAGCTTGCGCTCGACCGGGGCGTTGCCCTTCTGGACCTCGGCGCCCGAGGTCTCGATGGACTCGGTGTTCTGGGTCTTGGAGGAGCCGGTGGCACCGCCGATGCCGTCACGGCCGGTGCGGCCGCCCAGCAGGATGATCTTGTCGGTGGGGGCGGGGCACTCGCGGCGCACGTGGTTTACCGGGGTAGCGCCCACGACGGCGCCGACCTCCATGCGCTTGGCCACGTAGCCGGGGTGATAGAGCTCGTTGACCTGACCGGTGGCAAGGCCGATCTGGTTGCCGTAGCTGGAGTAGCCGGCGGCGGCAGTAGTCACGAGCTTGCGCTGCGGCAGCTTGCCCTCGAGCGTCTCGGAAACCGGGACGGTGGGGTCGCCGGCGCCGGTGACGCGCATGGCCTGGTACACATAGCTGCGGCCCGAGAGCGGGTCACGGATAGCGCCGCCCACGCAGGTGGCGGCACCGCCGAAGGGCTCGATCTCGGTCGGGTGGTTGTGGGTCTCGTTCTTAAACAGGAACAGCCAGTCCTGGTCCTCGCCGTCGACATCGACCTTCACCTTGACGGTGCAGGCGTTGATCTCCTCGGACTCGTCGACATCGGTCATGACGCCGGTCTTCTTGAGGTACTTGGCGCCGATGGTGCCCATGTCCATGAGGCAGACGGGCTTGGCGTCGCGACCGAGCTCATGGCGCATCTCCATGTAGCGGTCGAAGGCCTGCTGCACCACGGCGTCGTCGATCGTCACGTCGTCCAGGACGGTGCCGAAAGTGGTGTGGCGGCAGTGGTCGGACCAATAGGTGTCGATTACGCGGATCTCGGTGATGGTGGGGTCGCGGTCCTCATCGCGGAAGTACTGCTGGCAGAAGGCGATGTCTGCCTCGTCCATGGCAAGGCCGCGATCGGCGATAAAGGCGGCAAGGCCGGCCTCGTCGAGCTTGCGGAAGCCGTCGAGCACCTCGACGGGCTGGGGCTCGGGAGTCTCCATGTACAGCGTCTCGGGCAGGTCGAGCGAGGCGATGCGGGCCTCGACGGGATTCACCACGTAGTGCTTGATGGCCTCGATGGCGGCCTCGTCCAGAGCGCCCGAGATCATATAGACCTTGGCGGAGCGCACGGCGGGGCGCTCACCCTGGCTGATGAGCTGCACGCACTCGCTGGCGGAGTCGGCGCGCTGGTCAAACTGGCCAGGCAGGAACTCGACGGCAAAGACGGCGCCATCGCTTGCGGGGAGTTCGTCGTAGGTCACATCGACCTGGGGCTCGCTAAAGACGGTCGGCACGCAGGAGCGGAAAAGCTCCTCGTCGATGCCCTCGACGTCGTAGCGGTTGATGATCCTCAGGGCCTCGATGCCCTTGATGCCGAGAATTTCGGTCAGCTCGCCCTTGAGCTGCTGAGCCTCGACGTCGAACCCGGGTTTCTTCTCCACGTAGATACGAGAGACCATTGGTTCCTGCCTTCCTGATCGGTTGGGCGTACGGTACGGTATGCGGCCGCGGTCGGTTTGCGGGGTCTGCCCTGCGGTCGCCTTGAGCCACATGTTTGTAAACCTCACTATGATACGACAGCTCGCGGCGCGTTGAGGACGGCGAGGGTGCTACAGTGAAGCGCAAACAAGAGAAAGGCATCACATGGCATTCGTTTCGCTCGCCATCATCGCACTCGTGGCCTTTGCGAGTCCTTTTATCGCCTCGGCGATTCCCGGAAAACCCGTTCCCGAGACGGTCTTTTTGCTCGTGCTCGGCGCGGTGCTGGGACCCCATATGCTCGGCGTCATCCATGTAGATGCCGAGGTCTCGCTTGTGTCCGAGCTGGGCCTGGCCTTCTTGTTCCTGCTTGCCGGCTTTGAGATCGACCCCAAGAGCATCACGGGCGTCGAGGGGCGCTACGGCTTGGCGACGTGGGTCGTCACGTTTGGTATCGCCTGGCTTGCCGTACGCTTT
>CABTZA010000046.1 GCA_902489225.1 uncultured Collinsella sp. | reverse complement strand
GAGCATGCCGCCCAGATTATGGGTGAGCCCGAGTTTGCCTATCGCCTGTCGCCCGATAACTGGATTGCCATTACGGGTACCAACGGCAAGACGACTACCACGTCGCTGACTGATTATCTGCTCAAGGCTGCCGGTGAGGCCAGCGTAGCTGTCGGCAACATCGGCGAGCCGCCGGTCAACGAGATTGACGGCCGAGCCCACAACGAGTGGTTTGTGGCTGAGCTCTCGAGCTATCAGATTGCTACGACCACCGAGCTCCACCCCCGCGTGGCGGTGCTGCTCAACATCACTCCCGACCACTTGGGCTGGCATAAGAGCCATAAGAACTATGCGCTTGCCAAGATCAAACTGTTTGACAATATGGTCGATGACGATCTGGCGGTTGTCGACGTCGAAGACGCCGGCATTCACGAGTTCGATGAGTACATCTACACGCCGGGTCGTCGCATCTGCAAGGTTGCCTTTGACGAGCCTGAGGGCGAGGATGCCGCCTTTGTGCGCGACGGCAAGATGGTCGTGCGCCTGAAGGGCGTCGAGACCCCGCTCATCGCTACATCCGAGCTCAAGATTTCGGGCCATCACAATGTTATCAATGCCCTGTGTGCTGCCACGGCTGCCCTGGCAGTCGGTGCCGATGTCGATGGTGTCTGCCGCGGTCTGGCCTCGTTCCAGCCGCTCGAGCACCGCGTGGAGCCGTGTGGCGAGATTGACGGCGTGCGCTACGTCAACGATTCCAAGGCGACCAACACCGATGCGGTCGAGAAGGCGCTGACGGCATTTCCCGATGACGACGTGATCTTGCTGCTCGGCGGCCACGATAAGGGCACGCCGCTCACGGACTTCGCGCGCGTTGTTATGGATAACGTACGCTCGGTCGTCTGCTTTGGCGATGCGCGCGAGCGTTTCACCGCCGCTATGGACGAGGCCGATGTCGATGGCGATGTGGATATCGCCCAGGCGGATGACCTGCGCGATGCCGTGGACGTCGCCCGTTCGCTGTCGAGCCGTGGCGACGTGATCTTACTTTCTCCTGCCTGCTCTTCGTTCGATGAGTTCTCGGGCTATGAGGAGCGCGGCCGCGTGTTTAAGGACTATGTGGCCCAGCTTGCCGCTGCGGCGAAATCGCAAATGGAATAGGGGTTGCCGGTGAGAGAGGAGAGCCCCCGACAAGGTATGAGGAGGCCCGACTCGGACCGTGCTTCCTCGCGGCGCAGCACACCGCGTTCCGGTCGCGGCGGGCTGACGTTTAGCGAACGCTATATTGCCGGCGTTCCCGCCCGTATCATGCGCCCCCGTTTGATATTCATGGCCTGCCTGTTTACCTTGGTGTGCTTTGGCCTGCTGATGGTGTACTCGGCGTCTTCGGTCGAGGCGCTGCACGAGAATGGCTCGGCGGCGTTTTTTCTGTTTCGACAAGCCGCGTTTGCCGGAGTTGGCGTGCTGGCTATGGTTGCCATCGTGCGCATCTTGCCGGACAGTTGGTTTGGGGAAGACGTGCTCAGGATCTTCCTCATAGGCATGATAGGGCTACTGTTTCTGGTGTTCTTGGTGGGCAGCGGCAGCCGTGGCGCCACGCGCTGGCTCAACATTGCCGGTATTCAGTTCCAGCCTTCCGAGTTTTTAAAGCCATTTGCCATTGCGTATTCGGCCATCATGCTTGATCGTTTCTTTTCGCCCGGTGGCAACATCAACGAATTCCTTCGCAAGATGGGCATCTACCTGGGCATTTCGCTCTTTCTGATCTTTATCCAGCCCGATTTCGGTACCGTTCTGATCATCCTGTTGACCCTCATGTGCATGGCGTTGTTTGCAGGTCTCGACCCCAGATTTATCATCGGCGTGCTAATCTTCGGCATTCTCGTGATCGTGATTGCGCTTGTCGCAGAGCCATACCGTATGGTGCGTATTCAGGTTGCCTTGAACCCTTGGGCCGACGAGTATGGTGACGGCTATCAGGCCACGCTTGCCATCATGGCGTTTGCCTCGGGCGGTCTGTTCGGCCGTGGCATCGGCAACTCAACCATGAAGTACTCGTATCTGCCCGAGGCGCACAACGACTACATCCTGGCCATCATTGGCGAGGAAGTCGGTTTTGTCGGAACCGTGCTGTTCTTCTTGGTGTTTGCGATGCTGATCTACTCGGCGTTTCGCATTGCCGAGCAGGCGACCGATCGTCGGGGCGCGCTCATGGCGTCTGGCTCCGCAGTCATTCTCGCGGTGCAGTTTTTGATTAACGCGCTGGGCATCCTCAACGTATTTCCCATGACGGGCAAACCGTTGCCGTTTATTAGCTACGGCGGCTCTTCGATTATTGTGTCGCTTATGCTCGCCGGTCTGATCCTGCGCGTTTCGTATGAGAGCGCCCGTCGCGATGAGTACGACCGTCGCCGCGAGAGCTTTGCCGTTATGGATGAGAGCACCGCCGGCGTGCCCCACGTGCGCGGCGAGCGATCTACGCGTAACGGTTTTACCGTCCTGGATGGCTCTGCGACCGAGCCGGCAGCCCGCCCGGGTCAGCGAACGGCGCCGCAAGGTCGTCCTCAGCGCCCCACTCCTCGCAATGCGGGCGGCGGATATAATCGAATCGATTTGAACTCGGACCCGTCGGCGCGTCTGCGCACCGACGACCAGGGACCGCGTGTACGAAGGGACTACCATGACCGATAAGATGACCGTTGCTATTGCAGCCGGCGGTACGGCAGGACACATCAACCCCGCGCTCGCCTTGGCCGAAGAGCTGCGTGATCGTGGCCACCACGTTGTGTTCGTGGGCCAGTCGCGCAAGCTCGAGGGTCGTCTGGTCCCCGAGGCTGGGTTTGATTTTGTGCCCATCACGGTCACGGGCTTCGACCGCTCCCGTCCTTGGACGGCGCTGACCTCGCTGTGGCGTGTCAACAAGGCCAAGCGTGCGCTCGCTGGTCATTTCTCAAAGGTCGGCAAGCCCGACGCTGCCATCGGTTTCGGTGCCTATGTCGAGGTTCCGCTGCTGGGGTGGTGCAAGGGCGCGGGCGTTCCGTATCTGCTGCATGAGCAGAACTCTGTTCCGGGCCTGGCCAACAAGATGATGAACTCCCACGCCGCCCGCGTGTGCATCTCGGTGCCGGCAGCGCGTTCGGTCTTTGAGCGCGAAGGTGACCCTGGCCACGTGCTCATGACCGGCAACCCCGTACGTCGCTCGGTGATCGAGGGCGATCGCGCTCGCGGCCGCAAAGCACTTGGCGTTCCCGAGGACGCTACGCTGCTGCTCGTCTTTGGCGGTTCACTTGGCGCCCAGCACCTCAACGAGCGCGTGGTTTCGCTCAAAAACGAGCTGCTTTCGCGCAAGAACCTCTATGTGTTGCATTCGACGGGTGCCGACGGCTTTGAGGAGACCGAGCGCGCTTTGGCGCTGACGCCCGAGGAGGCGAAGCGTTACCGCGTCCTGCCCTACATCGACAACATGGGCGATATGCTGGCTGCTGCCGATTTGGTGCTCTCGCGTTCGGGCGCATCGAGCGTGGCCGAAATCGCTGCGCTCGCCGTGCCCTCGGTGCTCGTGCCGTATCCGCATGCGACGGCCGACCACCAAACCACCAATGCCCGTTATCTGGTCGACGCCGGGGCCGGCGTGCTCTGCGCCGATGCCGATATCGACGGTTCTGCCTTTGCCGATGAGCTGCTGCACCTGGTCGATGATGCGGCGGCGCGCGAGGCCATGCGTCAGGCGGCGCGTGGTCTGGCTCAGGATAGGGCCGCCGCTCTTCTGGCCGATGCGGTAGAGGGTTTGCGTTAGTTAGACGGGATATCGTCGGTCGTCCTCGCGCTGATGCGGTAGGTGCGGTACAGTTAACGGGTTACAGGCAGTGTTTACGCAAGGAGTACACGAGCACATGGCTGATTCCCAGACTGCAACCTCCGCGCCCGAGTTTAAGAGCGCCCACTTTATCGGTATCGGCGGCGCCGGCATGAGCGGCATCGCCCTCGTTCTGCACGAACGCGGTTATGCCGTTACCGGCTCCGACCTTAAGACGTCACGTTATATCCGCCAGCTCACCCGCGCTGGTGTGAAGGTGCATGTGGGCCATGAGGCCGCCACGATCGACGACGTCAAGCCCGACGTGGTTGTTGTCTCCACCGCTATTCCGGAGTCCAACCCTGAACTCGTGCGCGCTCGTGAGCTTGGTATTCCCGTGTGGCCCCGTGCCAAGATGCTCTCTGCTTTGGGCCACGGCTACACGACTGTCGCTGTTGCCGGCACGCATGGCAAGACCACCACGTCTTCGATGTGCGCCACCATGCTCGACCGCATGGGTCTGGATCCGAGCTTCTTGATCGGTGGCATCGTCGAGGGCTATGACACGAACGGCAAGAACGGCTCGGGCGACTACTTTGTCGCCGAGGCCGACGAGTCCGACAGCTCCTTCCTGTTCCTGAACCCCAACGTAGTCATTGTGACCAACGTCGAGGCCGACCACCTCGATCACTACTCGGGTATCGAGGAGATCGAGGCGACTTTCGCCAAATTCATGAGCCTGGTGGGCGAGGACGGCACTGTCATCGTCTGCGGCGAGGACCCGCATCTGGTCGAGCTCGCCAAGTCGACGGGCCGTCACGTGCTTTCCTACGGCTTTGCCGAGAGCAACGACATCGTCTGCATGCACCCGGATGTTAAGGGCATCCAGAGTGACTTTATCGTTCGCTTTGAGGACGGCACTGAGCATGCTGTGGAGATCAAGAGCAATCCCGGTCGCCACAACATGCTCAACGCCACGGCGGTGCTCACCGTCGCACATGTCCTGGGCCTTGATATCGACGCCGCCGCCAAGGCGCTCTCGAGCTTTGAGGGCGTCCGCCGTCGCTTTACCCACGTGGGCGATATCGATGGCATCACCGTGGTCGATGATTACGGCCATCACCCCACCGAGATCAAGGCGACGCTCGCTGCCGCTTCGTCGCTGGGCTACAAGCACGTCGACGTCGTGTTCCAGCCGCACCGCTATTCGCGCCTGCAGGCCCTGTGCGACGACTTTGCCGATGCATTTGCCAATGCCGATAAACTGCTGCTGATTGATGTGTTCTCGGCTGGCGAGATGCCCATTCCGGGTGTCACCTCTAAGATGCTCGCCGATACCGTGCGCGCCAAGCATCCTGGCAAGGAGGTCGTGTACTGCTCCAGCCGTCTTGAGCTCAATCAGGAGCTCGAGCAGATGGTGGGCGAGGGCGACCTGCTGCTCACTATGGGTGCCGGTGACGTTACGACCGTCGGTCCCGAGTTCATTGAGTATCTGACTGCCAAGAAAGACGCTTAAGTCTAATGGGTCTGTTTAACGCCGTCATGGCGCTCTCGGGCATGATCGACACGGATGTGATCGAGGACGAGCGCCTTGCGCGTCATACGAGCTATCGTATCGGCGGCAAGGCCGACCTCTTTGTGACGTGCCATAGCTATCATGCCCTCCGCCGCGCCGTGGCGGTGCTCGATCGCGAGCAGGTGCCGTGGGTCATCATCGGCAAGGGCTCCAATCTGCTGGTTGCCGATGGCGGTTATCGCGGCGCCGTCATTTCGCTCGGACGTGAGTTTCAGCGCACGGTTGTTGCCGATGACGGTTGTACGCTGACGGTCGGTGCGGGCGTGATGTTTGCGCGCCTGGTCAACGATGCCCTGTCGCGTAGCCTCTCGGGCCTTGAGTTTGCCGTTGGCATCCCTGGTTCGGTTGGCGGTGCGATATCTATGAATGCCGGCACACGGACCGAGTGGATTGGCTCGCTGGTTGAGGATGTCGTAACGTTTGACCCGGCATCCGGTATCAAACATTATGCGGGGTCCGAGATCACTTGGGGCTACCGCGAATGTAGCCTTCCCCGCAATGAGATCATCCTCGAGTGCGTGCTCAAGCTTAAACCGGCGCCCAAGGCCGACATTCGCGAGCGCATGGAGCGGTACCTGACGAGGCGCAAGCGTACACAGCCCATGGGTCGCGCATCCTGCGGGTCGGTCTTTCGCAACCCGCCCGATGCGAGCGTGGGCAAGCTTATCGAGGATTGTGGATTAAAGGGTTTTTCGATTGGCGGCGCGGAAGTTTCGCCCGTTCACGCTAATTTTATCGTTAATAACGGAACTGCCTCGGCCGATGACGTTGCCGCGGTTATCAGACATGTGCACGGAAAGGTGAGGGAGGCGTATGGCATCGAGCTCAGACCGGAAGTTAAATTCCTCGGCTTCTAGAGCATCGAAACCCACCTTCCGCCGCGCCGGAGGGCGTTCCGGCGCGCCTGCCAAACCTCAACGCAATATCGTCGCGCACTCTAAGCCTGTCGGGCATGCTCGACAGACCAGTCGTCCGGTTGTCGGCTCGCAGCTCGGTAATCGTCCGGCCGCAAAAAAGTCCTCGCGTCCCTCGGTGACGTCAAAGCCTGTTATGGGCGCCAAGCCTGCCCGTCCTATGGCAACTCCTAAGCCCTCGACAGGAACTAAGGCGGCGCGTCCGAGTCGCACGCTGGGCGCATCGAAACCGCGCTCGCTGACATCGGTGCCGGCTACCGCCAAGAAGCCTTCGGATAAAAAAGGCGTCAACCCGTTGTCTTCACTTGGGGCGATGGTAAATAAAACATCAGACGCCGCTTCTGTCGTTACAGGCAAAGGCAAAATCGTTGGCGGCGTTCTGGCCGTCTTGGCCGTGCTCGTCGTCGTTGCCATCGTGGTGATTAACTCTGGATTGTTTACCGCCACTGATATTCAGATTCAAGGCAGCGAGCATGTGACGAAGCACGATGCTATCCAGCTGATCGATTTGCCCGAGGGAACGTCGCTTTTTAACGTCGATCCCGACCAGATTACCGAGGACCTCAAGCAGAACCCGTGGGTCTCGGGCGTGGATGTCCAGCGTCAGTTCCCACATACGCTCATCATTACGCCGATGGAGCGCAAGGTCATTGCAATTGCCTATATCAGCTCCGATGACCTTGCCTGGGCCATCGGGGATGATGACACCTGGATCGCCCCGCTGTCGACGTCGGTCGAAGTGGATGACCAGGGCAACGTCATCACGACGGGGCAGGGCTCAAATACCCTGACCGGCATTGATGCCGCGCTGGCGCTCGCTAAGCACTATGGCGCGGTGTTGTTGACTGATGTCTCGGCGGATGTCGCTCCGGTTTCCGGCCAGGCAGTGAGCTCCAAGGCCGTTAAGGCTGGCTTGGATTATGTGCGTGGTTTTTCGAGCGAGTTCTTGGGACAAGTCAAGGATATTTCCACGCCTTCGGTCGAAGCCATCTCGGCAAACCTCAATAACGGCATTGAGGTGTCGCTGGGCGATTCGGACGATATCGTCAAGAAGGAACGCGTAGTCACCAAGTTGCTTTCGCAGGTAGAGGGCGTAACGTATATCAATGTGCGCTCTCCGGGTAACTATAATACATTTAGGAACGCTCCGACCTCGTAGCGCTGGTTGATGCTTTGTTGAGGGGCCATACCACGCCGTTTATCTGGTTTGTTTGGTTTTCACGGTCAATTATTTGACTGATACGTTCATAATGTGCAAACATAATACGGTTTACCTTTGCATTTACTTTCAACCTGAAGGTTAATGTGCGCAGGGGTCGACCCATGCTATGGCTATAACCTTTGTTCGGAGGACCGACATGCACGAGACAGAGATCAACAACTACCTTGCCGTCATTAAGGTGGTCGGCGTCGGCGGCGGCGGTACCAACGCGGTCAATCGAATGATCGAAGAGGGCATCCGCGGCGTCGAGTTTGTTGCCATCAACACCGATGCTCAGGCACTCGCGATCTCTGATGCCGATATCAAGGTGCACATCGGCACCGACCTTACCCGCGGCCTGGGCGCCGGCGCCAACCCCGAGGTTGGCCGCAAGGCTGCCGATGAGTCCCGCGACGACATTGCCGAGGCGCTCGCTGGCGCCGACATGGTGTTCATCACCTGCGGCGAGGGCGGTGGCACCGGTACCGGCGCTGCTCCCATCGTTGCCGATATCGCGATGAACGAGGTCGGTGCGCTGACCGTCGCCGTCGTGACCAAGCCCTTCACCTTCGAGGGCCGCAAGCGCAAGAAGAGCGCCGAGGAGGGCATTAAGACCCTCTCCGATTGCGTCGACACCATGATCGTCATCCCTAACGATAAGCTGCTCGACATCGCCGAGAAGAAGACCACCATGCTCGAGGCCTTCGCGATTGCCGATGGCGTCCTTTCCCAGGGCACCCAGGGCATCACCGACCTCATCACCGTCCCCGGTATCATCAACCTGGACTTCGCCGATGTTAAGACCATCATGAAGCAGGCCGGTACCGCCATGATGGGTATCGGTACCTCTTCTGGGGACACCCGTGCCGTCGACGCTGCCCAGCAGGCCATCTCCAGCCCGCTGCTCGAGAGCTCCATCGATGGCGCCACGCGCGTGCTGCTCTCCATCGCCGGTTCCAAGGACCTGGGCATCCAGGAGATCAGCGACGCCGCCGACGTTGTCGCCAACGCCGTCGACCCCGAGGCCAACATCATCTTCGGTACCGTTGTCGACGAGTCCCTGGGCGATCAGGTGCGTATCACCGTCATCGCTACGGGCTTCTCCGACTCCAACGTCAACCGTCAGGACGAGCTCTTTGCTGCTCAGCAGTCTCAGAGCAAGGCCGCTGCCTCCGCTGAGCCGCAGCGCACCGCTCCTGCCACGAGCCCGGCTCAGGCCGCTCCGACCCGCAACGTCGGTGGCACCGAGCTTCCTAACTTCGGCAACGATCAGTTCGAGCTTCCCGACTTCCTGAAGCGCGGTAGCTTCTAAGTCGTTCTTTGCATTGTTGTGCACAGGGGCGTGTCCGTATGGACGCGCCCTTTTTATTTCGACTTTGTAAACTAGAACCTCCAATCTCTTTACGTTCCCTTTACGATTGCCTCCAGCGCAGCAGGTATCCTTTTAGAGAAGTATGACAGCCGTATAAACGCGGGCTGTAGCGGCGATGCCGCGGTACTTGTGTTATTAGGAGGCTTTAGTATGGCAGCACGTGCGGACAAAGTTTCGCGTGTCGACCATGATGGAGTTACGTTGGTGGAGGGCGCGACATCCGATGTTCGCTTTGCCTTCACCGAGCGCGCCGGTGGCGTTTCCGAAGATGCGTACTCCTCACTCAACTTGGGCTCGCATGTTGGCGATGACCCCTTTGCTGTTCAAGAAAATCGTCGTCGTGCGCTCGAGGCTATGGGTGCCGCCGAGTGCGAGCACAACCTGCTCGTTCCCAATCAGGTCCATGGTGATCATATCGTTGCGGTGACCTCGAACGGCGCCGATGACCTTGAGGACGTTCGCGAGCAGATTGCCGAGGGCTGTGATGCCATCGTCTGCACGGCGCATAACGTGCCCGTGCTGCTCTGCTTTGCCGACTGCGTTCCCGTGGTGCTGGTGGCCCCCGGCGGATTTGCCGTGGTGCACTCCGGTTGGAAGGGCACGATTGCACGTATTTCCGCCAAGGCGTGCCAGGCGCTTTGCGATGCTGCCGGCTGCGATGCGAGCGACGTTTCCGCCTATATCGGCCCCCATATCTTGGGTGACGAATATGAGGTATCCCAGGAACTCATGGATCGCTTTGCCGCCGAGTTCTCGTGCATCGATGCGAGCACCTCTCGCATGCTCAATCTTTCCGCTGCCATTTGCGAGGCGCTGGTAGATGTCGGTGTCGACGCGGATAATATCGTGGATACCCAGCTTTCGACTGTGCGTCAGAACGACCGCTTTTATTCCTACCGTAACGAGAACGGCACCTGTGGGCGCCATGCTGCGATCGGCGTGATGCTATGAGAAAGATCGTATCGGTCCTGAGCGTCGCTGTGCTTACGCTTACGCTGTGCGCCTGTTCTTCGGGATCTTCCACCTCTTCCATTACCGTCGCTGGCTCCACGACCTGCCTTCCTATCGCCGAGATTGCGGCCGAGGGTTTTAAGGAGGAGACCGGCATCGACGTGCTCGTTTCCGGTTTGGGTTCTTCCGCTGGCATCGAGGCCGTCAGCGCCGGCACGGCCGATATCGCCAGCTCCTCCCGTGGACTCAATGCCGACGAACAGGATCTGGGCCTGACTCCCATCGTCATTGCCCACGACGGTATTGCGGTCATCGTGAACGACGACAACCCCGTCGATAACCTCTCGACCGAGCAGCTCCGCGATATCTACGCCGGCAAGATTACCAATTGGAAAGAGGTCGGTGGCGAGGACCTGAGGATTCAGGTCATCAACCGAGACGAGGCGTCCGGTACGCGCGAGGCCTTCCGTACCATCGTGATGGATGGCACGCCGTTCGATCGCCGCTCGGCTGTTCTTTCGGGTACGGGCCAGGTGCGCGACGTGGTATCTCGTTCGCGTGGGGCCATCGGCTACATTTCGCTGGGCTTCGTCGATAGCCTCAACGCCAATACCTCGGTCAAGGCCGTCTCGGTCAATCATGTTGAGGCGTCCGAGAAGACGGTCGCGAGTGGCGGCTATCCCATCTCGCGCGACCTTTACTTCTTTGTGAAGGGTGCGCCTTCGCAGCAGGCGCAGGATTACATCGACTATGTGACGTCCGAAAAGATGGACAAGCAGATTCGCGAGGCGGGCTTTATTCCCGTCACCAACGACGAGAAGGGGAGTGAGTAGCATGGAAGCACAGGAAAACTCCCAGACTGAGCAGAATGTTCAGACGCCCAAGAAGCGCGAGCTGGCGCTCGTATCGCGCAGTACCTATATCAAGGAGAAGGCGCTGCAGTGGATCTTCTTTGCCTGCGCGTTCTTGGCGGTCGTTACCGTCATCCTGATTTTTGTCTTTACCACGTACTCGGCGCTGCCCGTCTTTACTGACATCGGTCTGGCGGACTTCTTTAGCTTTACGTGGGCGCCTTCCGAGGGCCACTACGGCATCTTGTCGCTGCTTGCCGGCTCGGGTCTGGTGACCGTCGGTGCGCTCGCCATGGGCGTGCCGCTGGGCGTGGGTACGGCCGTTTACCTGGTCGAGATTGCCAGCAAGCGCGTGCGCAAGCTCATCAGCCCCGCCGTTGACCTGCTGGCGGGCATACCCTCCATCATCTACGGCTTCTTTGGCATGATCATCATCCGCCCGTTTATCGCACAACTGACCGGCGGCCTTGGTTTTGGTGCGCTGACGGCGTGGTTTGTGCTCGCCATCATGATCGTCCCTACCATCACCACGCTCACCATCGATGCTCTCAATTCCATTCCCATGGGCATTCGCGAGGCATCCTATGCCATGGGTGCCACCAAGTGGCAGACCATCTACAAGGTCGTGCTTCCTGCAGCCAAGCTGGGCATTGTCGATGCAATTGTCTTGGGTATGGGGCGTGCCATCGGTGAGACCATGGCCGTGCTCATGGTCGTGGGCAACGCCCCGGTCATTCCGGATAGCATCTCGAGCCCCATCT
>CABTZA010000045.1 GCA_902489225.1 uncultured Collinsella sp. | reverse complement strand
GCCACCAAGTGGCAGACCATCTATAAGGTCGTGCTACCTGCCGCGAAGCTGGGTATCGTTGATGCCATCGTGCTGGGTATGGGCCGTGCCATCGGCGAGACCATGGCCGTGCTCATGGTCGTAGGTAACGCCCCGGTTATTCCCGACAGCATTGCGAGCCCCATCTCGACGCTCACGAGCCAGATTGCGCTCGACATGAGCTATTCCTCGGGTCTGCACCGCTCGGCGCTGTTCGGCATGGGTGTGGTCCTGTTTATCATCTCCGCCACGCTGGTGGGCATCGTCCGTCTGATTTCCAAGAAGAAGAGGGGGTAGGCTATGTCCGATTCCGTTGACACGACGGTCGATACGACCTCGTCGCGCGAGCGCATCAAGCGTGCCCTTTCCCACGGCAAGAAGGGCCGCATCAACAAGGACCTGTCCAACAAGATCATGCTTGGCGTGTTTCGTGCCGCTGCCTACATCACCACGCTGGTGCTGGTCGCTATCATCGCCTACGTGGTCATCAACGGCCTGCCACACATCTCGCTCGACTTTATCTTCGGTTGGCCCCAGGGCGTCAACGCCGAGGGCGGAATTTGGCCCACGATCGTCTCGACCGTCTACGTGACGGCGCTCGCCATGCTTATCTGCACGCCGATCGCTGTGCTGGCAGCCGTCTATCTGGCCGAGTACGCCAAGCAGGGCAAGGTCGTCGAGCTCATTCGCTACGCTGCTGACGCTTTGGCCTCGGTGCCCTCCATCGTTATGGGCCTGTTTGGCTACGCCTTGTTTGTCGAGGCTATGGGCCTGGGCCTTTCGATGGTCTCGGCCGCTCTGGCGCTCGCGCTCTTGATGCTTCCCATCGTCATGCGCACCACCGAAGAAGCCATTCGCGCCGTTCCGCGCTATATCCGTTGGGGCGCGTACGGCCTGGGCGCTACCAAGTGGCAGGTCGTCTCCAAGATCGTGCTTCCTTCGGCCTTTGGCCGCATTGCCACGGGCATCGTCCTTGCCATCGGCCGTGCCATCGGCGAGACCGCCGTGGTGCTCTACACCATGGGCCAGGCCATCAATCTACCTATTTCGCCGCTCGATTCCGGTCGTCCCATGACCGTTCACCTGTACCTGCTTGCCAACGACGGCATCAACATGAACGCAGCCTACGGCACCGCGCTCTTGCTGATGGTGATCATTTTGGCCTTCAACCTGTTTGCGCGCTTCCTGTCGCGCAAACGTCGCTAGTTAAGGAGTCCCATGTCCGTTTATCAGTCCGCTCCCGCGTTGGAGCAAGCGGCCATTACGGCCAAGGATTTCAACTTTTGGTACGGTGACTTTCATGCGCTGACGGGGCTTGACCTCAACATCGCCAAAAACGCCATCACCTCCTTCATTGGCCCTTCGGGCTGCGGCAAGTCGACGTTTTTGCGCTGCATCAACCGCATGAATGACCTGATTGAGGGCACGCGCGTCGAGGGCACCATGACGCTCGACGGCAACGATATCTATGCCGAGGGTGTCGATCCGGTCGATCTCCGTCGTCGCGTGGGCATGATCTTTCAGCAGCCCAACCCGTTTCCCAAATCCATCTACGAGAATGTCGCCTTTGGCCCTCGTCTGCAGGGCGTGACTAGCAAAAGCGACCTCGATGACATCGTGGAAGAATCGCTCAAGCGCGCCAACCTCTGGAAAGAGGTATCCAATCAGCTCAACAAGGATGGTTTGGCGCTCTCGGGCGGTCAGCAGCAGCGTCTGTGCATCGCGCGCGTGCTTGCGGTGCAACCCGATGTCCTCCTGATGGACGAGCCCTGCTCCGCCATCGACCCCACTTCCGTCTCTAAGGTCGAGGATCTGATGGCCGAGCTGGCGCCCGAGATGACGATTATCATCGTCACGCATTCAATGCAGCAGGCAGCTCGTATCAGTGACTACACCGCGTTCTTCTTGCAGGAAGTTGCCGGCGAGCCCGCTACGCTCATCGAGTATGGTCAAACCGACGCGATCTTCACCAGCCCGGTGGACTCGCGGACGGAAGACTATATCACCGGCCGCTTTGGCTGATCGGTGCGACTAGTCCCAAGCCGATCGGATCTGGTCCGGTGCGTATTCACTGTGCGGGCGGCATGACCGCACCCAACTGATTGGAGTGAACCATGCGCAAACTGTTTTCCCGTCAGCTCATCGAGGCCCGTCACGAGATGCTGAGCATCTACGAGGCCGTCGATCTGGCCCTCCACGATGCCGTGAAGGCCTATGTGACCGACGACCGCAAGCTCGCCACCAAGACCAAGAAGCGTACGCTTTCGATTGACGCACGCTGCGCCAACCTGGAGGCCGTCTGCTACAACCTGATTGCCACGCAGTCACCGGTCGCCTCCGACTTCCGCTTGCTGCAGACGATCATCTACGTCGACTTTAACCTGCAGCGCATGACCGATAAGGTTCGCCAGATTTGCCGCGCCACGCGTCATATGATCAAGGCCGACATCTCGCTGCCCAAGGAGCTTGTCGGCACGGTCGAGGCCGAGGCTGAGGCCGTCTACCAGGTGCTGGGCTCTTCGCTTTCTGCGCTCGTCACCAACGACATGTCCATCATCTGCAACTTGGCCGTCGAGGACGAGCCAGTGCACGCCGCCTACGAGAAGTTCTTCCGCACCTTTAACCGCATGGACACGGGCGATTTTATGGACGACGACAGCAACTATGACGACCTGCGCCGCGCCATCATGGTATCGCGCTATCTCGATCGCATCGCCTCGATTTCCATCGATGCCGCCTGCCGTCTGACCTTCCTGTTGACCGGACAGCGTATGACTGCCGGTGATATCGCCTGCACTGATGAGGATGAGCTCGAGAGCATGCGCGTGCCTTCGGGCGAGGGTGTTATCATGAGGCCCGCCGTCGATGCACGCTACGTTGCCAAGGTGCCCGTTAACGAGGTCAGCGAGGGTCTTCGCTACCTGCTCGATCATCTTGAGGATGAGGACGATGGCGAGGACGACGAGGAGTAAGTAACCCCGTTCGTCGAAAGATTGTAAATACCTAAGTGAGCGCGGCCTTGCACATGCGGGGCCGCGCTCTTGCGTTAGCATGGGACTACTTGTTTGGCTGTCAGCGGAGGCGATTGGCAATGGATAACTATTTGGACTTGATGCGCGCTCGCCGCGAGCAGATTCTGGAACGTTTTTATGCGGCGCTCGATCGCGCGGGCCGTCCCCACGACGCCGCGCGCCTCATTGCCGTGTCCAAGACCGTTGGTGTCGATGAGACCGTTGCCGCCATCCAGGCGGGGTATCGCCATTTTGCCGAGAATCGCCCGCAGGAGCTGGTTCGCAAGCTCACAGGTTTGGCGGAGCATCCGGAGCTGCCCGAGGTGCGCTTCGATATGATCGGCAACCTGCAGACCAATAAGATCAATGCGGTGCTGGGCTCAGCCGAGCTGATTCACTCGGTGGGTTCGCTGCATCTGGCGCAGGCGATCTCGAGCCGTGCTGCCCGCAAGATTGAGGCAGGCGAACTCGCCGGCCCCCAGCGTGTGCTCATTGAGGTCAATGTGAGTGGTGAGGAGTCGAAGGGAGGCTTTTCGCCCGATGAGATTCGCGCCGCCGCGGGTGAGCTTGCGGAACTTGAGGGAATTTGCGTACAGGGGCTTATGACTATGGCGCCCCGGGGGAATAAGGATGTGGCACGCCGCACCTTTGCGGGGCTTCGTGAGCTGAGGGATGAGCTGGAGGCGGCGCATCCCGATTTGAACCTGCCTGAGCTTTCCTGCGGCATGAGCGAAGACTTTGAGCCTGCCCTTGAGGAGGGCTCTACGCTCGTTCGCCTGGGCAGGGTAGTATTTAGCCCGGAGTTTGCAGTAAAATAAGGCTCTGAAGTGCGCACTGATTATCGGGGCGCCTGCACTAAACCGCGAGAGGACACAACCATGGGCTTCCTTGACGAGATTAAAAATAAGATGCACCTGGGCGGCCAGCAGGGTTACGACCAGGGTTATGGCCAGGACGACGACTACGGCTACGATGATGGCTATGACGATGGCTATCAGGGCAACGGCTACAGCGGTGCTTCGGGCGAGGGCTTCTACACCCAAGACGAGCCGAGCAACGGCCTGCTTGGTCAGACGCGCCGTGGTGAAGCTGAGTCGGTTGCCGTGTATACACGCTCCGGGCAGCTGGTCGGCGATGACTCCCGCCATGCCACGACGTATAACCCGCCTTCGCGCTCGCAGGACAGTGTTGCGAGCGGTTATCGTCCTGGTGCCTATGACACGCCGTCGAGCTACGCCGAGAACACCCGCGCCCGTGCCGCCGCTGCGCCTGCGCCTGCACCGAGCGATGCCTCGGCCTATGCGAGCAATATCATCAACGCCACACCGCAGCTGCCGGCCTATGTCCTGCGCCCCGAGAGCTATGACGACGTGGAGACCGTGGTGCGCCGCGTTCGCACCAAGCAGCCTGTCGCACTGATTTTTGTGGGCGTACGCACCGAAGTTGCCAAGCGCGTCTTGGACTTCTCTTACGGCTTTGCCTGCGGTCTGGGTGCCACGGTCAAGGAGGTGGGCGACCGCGTGTTCATGGTGCTGCCCGCCGGTTGCGAGGTCAAAGATTCCGATCTCAAGAAGCTTCGTGCCGACGGCTACCTTAAGTAAAGACAAGACGAGGAGATTCCCATCAACATCTACACTATCGTCCAGCTGGTCAATACGCTGTTCAACTTCTATTCCACGCTCATTGTCGTCTACTGCTTTATGACGTGGATTCCCATGAAGCAGGGTGGTTTGCTTCAGGATATTGCCGCGGTGCTTGATAGCGTGTGCGGTCCGTGGCTCAACCTGTTCCGTCGTTTCATCCCGCCGATGGGCGGTATCGATTTTTCGCCGGTCGTTGCGATTATTGCGTTGCAGTTGGTGCAGAGGCTGGTTCTGCAGCTTCTTATAGGTATACTCGTGTAGAACTGTCTTAGTAACTTACGTCGGGCGTGTAGCGCCGAGGCGATGAAAAAGGAGACTTGTTATGGCTATTACCCCTGCAGACATCCAGGCTCAGACTTTCTCTGAGGCCAAGCGTGGCTACGATCCTGCTGAGGTCGACGTCTTCTTGGAGACGCTGTCCTCTGAGGTTGACGCTATGCTCGCTAAGATCGTCGACCTTAAGGGTCGTCTGACTGCTACCGAGCAGCAGCTTGCCGATGCGCAGGCTCAGCTTGCCCAGGCTCAGGATGCCCCCGCCCAGGCCGTTCCTGCCGCCCCCGTGGCTGCTCCCGCCCCTGACTTCTCCGCTCAGGAGCGCCAGATTTCCGCTGCCCTGATCGCTGCCCAGCAGACCGCTGAGACCATCGTCAACGATGCCAATGAGAACGCTGAGCGTATTCGCAACGAGGCTGACGCCAAGGCCCGCGAGGTTATCCGCCAGGCTCTGACCGAAAAGCAGGCTGAGCTCGAGGAGATCGATCGTCTCAAGGCTTCTCGTGAGGAGTTCAAGGCCGAGTATCTCAAGCTCATCCAGCACTTCATGGACGATGCCCAGAACTCCTTCCCGGCCGACCTCATGGCCTCCACGCCGGTCGGTTCTGCCGCTTCTCCTGCGGTGACTGTTCCCGCCGAGCCGCTGCCCGTCGCTGACCCGGTTGTCCCCGTGGCCGATCCCTTCGCCCCGATCGACAACTTTGCTGCCGACGACCTGGACTAACATTCGGCCTACAATTTAGTGCCTAGAAAGGACCCGCAGCTTGCGGGTCCTTTTTTATGACTGTGCAGGGGCGCGCAACATAAAAAACCGAGCCCTGCACATTGTGGCGCAGAACTCGGCGAATGGGTGAGCGGTAAAAGGTAGGTTTTAGGGCATGTGCCAAAAAACTACTTGAGGAGGAAGTTGGGGAGGGGAATGGTACGGGCCTCGCGATGCTCGGGGTCGGCGATGTGGTCGGCAGGATAGCCACAGACAAGCATGTGATAGGGATAGACGCCCTTGGGCAGATTGAACTGCTCCTGTGCCACCTCAGGCTTAAAATGGCATACCCAGCACGTTCCCAGGCCCTGCTCGGTGGCCTCCATCATCATCTGATCGCACACTATGGACGTATCGATTTCACTGGAATTCATCTGGTCATACGGGCGCACCCAAGCGTCTTCGGTAACGCTACAAATAAGGAAGATGAGCGGAGCGCCAAAGATAGATCCATCACGAGCAAACCGAGGCTGACAAGCAGCAGCCTTCTCCAGAAGCTCAGGCGTATCCAGCACCATCACACGAGAAGGATGATTATTACAAGCAGAAGGAGCAATCCGCCCAGCCTCAACAATGGCATCCACCACAGCCTGCTCAACAGAACGGTCCTCAAACGAACGACAAGAATACCGACCACGAGCCAGATCCAAATAACTCACAACCAAGACCTCCAAATTCAACGAATCAATCCAAAGTAAAACAAAGGGTACCCAAAGCCCCATCCACCCAAACGTTTAAGGCGGTCCCAAAGTTCCCAATCGGGTCCAAAGGCCCCGCCAACAAAAGCCCCATCGCTTTCAAAGTATCAGCCAAAGTTCCCAATGGTGGTACGTAAGGCGAAGGGCCGGCACCTGTTTACTTTCGAACGACTCTGCCATGCAGCCGGAGTGAGAAAGCAAACAGGTGCCGGCCCTTCGCCGCCGGGACACGTACCCCCAATTAACTGTTCTTCATGACAATCGAATCCACAACATCGGCCACATTCTCACAGCAGTCAGCGCAGTACTCCAGGAAGGCGTACACGTCACGCCAGGCGATGACCTCGAGCGGGTCCTTGCCGTTAACGTGCAGGTTGCGCATGGCGTTGATATAGAGCTCGTCGGCTTCGGACTCGATGGTGTTGATCTGGATGACGAGTTCGCGCAGGGTCTTGGACTTGCGGTAGTTGGGCAGCTCGACCATCAGGTCTTTCATGGCGCGGCAGGCGTCAGTCACCTTGTGGGCGATGACGATGGCGTCGGGATGGATGCTCTGGATGTTGGTGAAGTAGACGCGCTGCACGACGCCCTCAATACGGTCGAGCACGGTGTCGAGCGCGCAGCTCATCAGATCCAGATCCTCGCGCTCGAGCGGGGTGATAAAGGCGGTGAGCAGGGCGTCTTCGAGCTCGTGGTGCTTCTTGTCTGCCGCATGCTCAATCGCATGCATCTTATTGAGCATGTCGTGAATCTGCGCGGGATCGAAGTTCTCAAAAATCTTGGTGAGCAGCTCTGCGGCCTGGACGGCGAGGTCGGCGCAAGCGACGTAGTTGTCAAAGTAGAACGAATCGGGTTTCTTTGCCATGGGTGGGTCCTTTCGAGGCGAAGACGGGTGGGCGAAGTGTTGCGGTCCGGATGGACGTTCGGTTTGATTAGAGGAACATCATGAACAGCTTGGCCATGACAAAGCTGATGAGTCCGCAGGCGGGGAAGGTGAAGAACCAGGTGAACATCATGTCCTTGACGACTCCGAAGTTGATGGCCGAGAGGCGCTTGACGGCACCGACGCCCATGATGGCGCAGGTCTTGATGTGTGTGGAGGACACGGGGATGCCGGTAAGGGTGGCAAGCAGCAGGTTCGCGGCGCCCGCGAGGTCGGCGGAGAAGCCCTGATACTTCTCGAGCTTAACCATGCTCTGGCCGACGGACTTGATGATGCGCTCACCGCCCACGCTGGTACCGATACCCATAGTGGCCGAGCACAGCAGCATAATCCAGATGGGGATGCCGGCATCGCCGACGCTCGTCTGGCCGCTGGCGAAGGCCACGCCTAAAAAGAGCACGCCGATGAACTTCTGTCCATCCTGCGCGCCGTGCATAAAGCTCATGGCCGCGGCGCTCGCGATCTGAGCGTATTTAAAGAAGACATTGGCACGTCGCCTGTTGGCGGCGGCGAAAAGAATCGAGACGAGTTTGCACAGGACCCAGCCCATGACAAAGCCCAGGCCGATGGAGAGCGCCAGGCCGTAGATGACCTTCATCCACTCGTGGACGTTGACGCTGCTCGCGCCGCCGAGGGCGATAGCGGCACCGGTCAGGCCGGCGATAAGGCTGTGGCTTTGCGAGGTGGGGATGCCAAAACGC
Organism: uncultured Collinsella sp.; assembly: GCA_902489225.1. Taxonomy (GTDB): domain Bacteria; phylum Actinomycetota; class Coriobacteriia; order Coriobacteriales; family Coriobacteriaceae; genus Collinsella. The sequence goes on along the minus strand of CABTZA010000045.1, from coordinate 3,382 downwards.
GACGCTGTGGCACCGTAGACGACGATGGAGAACAGCGCCGCGCACAGACAGGCGAGCGCCATGGTGCTGTTTCCGCCAAAGTCGACGATATGTGAGATGGTGTTGGCGACGCTCGCATTAAAGTGCGTCATGATGAGCACGCCGAGGAAGTTGAATGCGGCGCTCATGAGAATGGCGGCGCGGGCGGGCATGCAACGCGTAGTGACGCAGGTCGCGATGGCGTTGGGCGCGTCGGTCCATCCATTGACGAAGATGGCGCCCAACGCGAGGATCACGGTGACGGCAAGGACTGGGTTCGACACAATTTGGCCGAGGAAGGTTGAGAACGTTACGTCCATATATGGGCTTTCTCGAAGTTTGCAGACACGTTACAAAAACATGATAAATCGTATCACCTCCTGCGGGTCTCTTTACCGAGTTCTGATGGGAGAAGTGAACTTTTTGGCACTAAAATTGAATATTAGCCCTGTTGACCGCGGGTGTTCTTTTTGCTAACACGCCATGCGGACACGTGCGATTACTACGACACTCCAAAACCACAGTCTGTTCGCTTTACAACATGCAAACATGCGTTCGATAATAGGAGGCATGGAATATCGACAGACAGACGGCAAAACTCGGCGCGTGCACAAGCAGTATGTGGACGTCGTGGCCCGCATCCTCGCGGGCGGACAGGTCGTGCCGGTCACCGTCTGCTGGGTCGACGGCCGTTGTTTTACGATCGACGAAATTATCTCGACCACCGGGTTTGGCCTGATGGTCCACGGCATCCGTACGGCAACATATAAGGTGCGTTTTGGCGGGCACGCGACCGAGTTGTATCTGGAGGACCAGACGCGCGAGCGGGCAGACGGCTCGCAGGCACACGTGATGCGTTGGTGGGTCTGGGCCTTTGATCGTACGCTTGAGGGCGAGCGCCGTAGGTAAGGACGTACGGCATTCGGGTACAATGACAGGAATCTTGTCAGCTACTGCGCTGTCGCGGCGCTTTTGAAAGGACGAAATTATGAACGATATTCAGGGCTATCAGAACGGCCCCATCGAAACCGGCGCAAGCCGTGCCAAGGAGATGTCGCCGCGTGCGTATAATCTTGCCATGTCTGCCCTGATCTTTTTGGGCTTTTGCGCCATGGGCGTCGGTGCTTACTTTACGAGCACCATGTCGTTTGCGCGCATGATGATGAGCGGCGCCGCTTTGCCGCTGGTCTTTGGCTCATTTATTTTGACCATCGTCGGCATGGTCATGATGTCGGCCGCCGCCAGCAAGCAGTCCGTGGGCCTGTCCCTTGTGGGCTACGTAATCTTTGCGAGCACCTTTGGCCTGACCGCGTCGTTTGGCCTTGCCAACTACGACCTGCCCACCATCAACACTGCCTTTATCGCCACGGCCGCCATCACCTTTGTCTTTGGCGCCTTGGGCGTGACGTTCCCCAAGTTTTTCCAGCGCGTATATGGCATCGGTTTTGGCATTCTGCTCGCTACTATTCTGGTTGAGATCGTGCTGATGTTCATGGGCGTCTCACAGACCATCACCGACCTGATCGTGATCGTGGTGTTCGCCGGCTTTATTGGCTACGACACCTATGTTGCCACGACGGTGCCGCCTACGCTGCCCAACGCCGTGCTTATGGCCTCTAACCTGTTCGTGGATATTATCAACGTGTTCCTGCGCATTCTGAACATCCTCGGCCGTCGCGACTAGTGGCGAATTGCGGCGGTGCTTGCCGTGCGTGCAAATCGATGCGAAAGGCGGTCCTTCGGGGCCGTCTTTTTTGTACGCGGCGGGGTATCATGGATGGGAAAAGCCGATAGCGGCAGAGACCGAGAAAGGTGACCACTTATGGCAGACGTCGACAACAGGAACCGTAACCGCAGGTCCAACCGAGCGGGTCAGCCCAATCCCAAGCGCGAGGCCCGTGCCAAGGCCGCCGAGCGTCACGTGGCAACTGTGTCCGAAGCGTGCGCCAAGGATATCGAGCGTTCGCTTGCCGGTGTTCGCGAGTTTGACGGTATGCCTGCCGGCTTTGTCTCGGCGATGAAGGCCAAGGTTCAGAGTGCTGTGGCCACCGAAGAACAGGTTGCCGAGGACGTCGAGGGCGCGGAGGCTGCCGAGGTCGAGGCAGCGCTCGAGCCCGTCGAGGAGCCTGCCGAGGAAATCGCCGAAGCTGAGTCCGCGCCTGCTGAGGAGCCCGCTCCGGTTCTGCCCGAGGTCACCGTGCTCGATGCCTCCGCCACGCAGGCCATCCTGGACAACGGTCGTGGCTATGCGCAGTTCTGCGACATGGCCGTGCTCGCCTTTGCCTCGTTCACCAACCCGGGCGGTGGCTATATTCAGGGTTATCTGGGCCAGGAGGCCACGCTGTGCGCCGATTCGTATCTGTACAACGTTCTCGATAAGCAGCGCAAATGGTACGGCGAGAACCGTCGCCGCAACATCAACTGCGAGCTTTACCGAAACCGTGCGCTGGTGGTGCCTGCGGTGCGCTTCGACCGCAACCACGTGCATGCATACGCCGACGTGATCGTGGCCGCCGCGCCCAACGTCAAGCGCGCCCGCCAGGAGTATCGCGTGAGCGACGATGCTCTGCTGGATGCCCTGCGCGACCGCATTCGCTTTGTGCTTGCCATCTGCGACGAGCTGGGTCGCGAGAAGCTCGTGCTGGGCGCTTGGGGCTGCGACAACAACGGCTTTGACGCAGAGACCGTGGCCGAGCTCTTCCGCAAGGAGCTCGCGTCGGGCGACTTTAAGGTCAAGCAGGTCTCCTTTGCCGTGCCTTCTACGCGCTGGGATGAGGATTTTGCCAAGTTCGAGCACGTGCTGGCAAACTTCCCCGAGCGCAACGAGGAGTCCTATGCCCAGGTTGCCGCTCGCGCTGCGGCAGCTCGCGCCGCCGAGCAGGCCCAGGCTGCTACCGAGGATGATGAGGACGAGGACGATTGGCGCAAGTACCTGTAATCGGTACGTGCTGACAGATAGGCCGAGCCGACGGGAGAGGCTGCTTCCGTCGGCTTTTTACTGAGCGAGGGGCTTACGATGAAAAACGTTCTATGCTTTGGCGACAGCAACACCTATGGTTACGATCCGGCGGGCATGCGCGACGGCACCGCGGTGCGCTATGCGCAGGATGTGCGCTGGTGCGGCGTGGCCCAACGTGACTTAGGCGAGGGCTGGCATGTAATTGAAGAAGGCCTCAACGGCCGCACGACGGTACGCGACGACATGTGCCATCTGGATACCAATCTTAACGGCATCCGCGCGCTGCCGATGCTGCTCGAGGCCCATAAGCCGCTGGATGCGATCGTTATTATGCTGGGAACTAACGATTGCAAGACGGTCTTTGGTGTGACGGCCTCCGATATTGCCCGCGGCGCCATGACGTTG
>CABTZA010000044.1 GCA_902489225.1 uncultured Collinsella sp. | reverse complement strand
GTGCATGTTTGCCAAAATCGGATTCGTAAGCCTCGATGATTTGCTGTTGAAGCCTTCGGGCTTCGATGAAGTCGCGTGTCTCGGCGAAAGTGGAGACAACTTCGGGCATACCGCCGACAACAAGGTATTCCTTGAGCAAGTGCTCGAGCTTTTCGGTAACGTTTGCTAGAAGGTTCATGTCTGCGGCAAGGATGGCGTCGGCGAGCGGGTTGCCGTCGACGGCACGAACGAACTCAGCAAACCCCATGGGACGCATGGTGAGCTGGTCGATTTTGCCGACGGGAAATGACTCGTTTTCGCGTCGGAGCGCGAGGCCCATATAGGAACCGGCTGCCACGATGTGGCATTCGGGTGCAAGCTCGTTGAAGTACTTGAGCGAGGTGATCCCGCGTGGCGCCTCTTGGATCTCGTCGAAGATGATGAGCGTGTCTTCCGGCGTTACGGTTTGGCCACGTAGGAGTTCTATCTGGGAGATGATGCGCTTGGGGTCGAGGTTCCCATCGAACAGCGAGCGTGTGCTCGGCTCGAGCATAAAGTCAAAACGAATGACGTTTCGATACTGCTGGCTTGCGAATTCGTTAAGAAGCCAAGTCTTTCCTGTCTGGCGGGCTCCCTTAAGCAAGAGAGGTTTGCGATTCGCCCTTGATTTCCAAGCGATAAGTTCACTCATAAGCTGTCGCTGCATATTGCCTCCCAACCTCTCGGCTAGTATAAGGCCATTTGGGAGTTTCCATCGGAAAATGTGGGAGACAACCACGTTTTTCCATCGGAAAATGTGGGAGACAACCACGTTTTTCCATCGGAAAATGTGGGAACACCAACCTAAGTCGCGGTGGAATAGTTCCTAAATGGGCTGGTAAACTGCCAAAACAGGAACTATTCCACCGCAACTTAGAGCCCCGCCGGCGTGTAAAAGAAACGAGCCCGCATCCCTTGGGGACACGGGCTCGAAAGCTCAATATGGTAGGGGCGGTGGGACGTCCGCGCATTTGCTGCGCAAATACGCACCGGCTTCGGCCGCCTGTCGGCGCCCTCGCCGGCTCGCTACGAACGCTGCGCGTCCGCTTAACGCTCGCCCCCTCGCGGGTTCGAGTCTCACCGGCATCTAAAAGAAGCGAGCCCGCATCCCTGGGGAACACGGGCTCGCAAGCAATCACATGGTAGGGGCGGTGGGACTCGAACCCACAATCCTTGCGGCGAGAGATTTTAAGTCTCTTTACCGCTCATATAGCTGTTTGCTACCGTTCGCCAACATCCCTTTAAAATAGCAGGTACATCGCTTATCGCTCTATCACCTTATGGCTATAATAGTCATGGTTTGTCATTGTTTCAATGAGATTCGGTACCGAGTGAGGTACCAATGGTACCGAGGTGGAGGCTTCTCATGAGGACGTACACGGCTGCATATGTGCAGAAGCGCAAGGACAGCGATGCATTTCGCGCGTTTGTTGACTTCTATGAGGAGGACGGCAAGAGGCACAAGAAGTCCAAGACGCTCAAGGCCAAGACCAAGCGTGAGGCGAACCGAGAGGCCGAGGACTGGCTCAGGGAGCTTGAGCGTCAAGAGTTGGAAAGCGATGAAACCCCAGAGGCCGTCAAAGCTGCCAACATGCTTGTTCCGGATTATGTTGAATCCTTCATCGATATTTGGGAACAGGGAAAGTCGATTGAACCGTCAACCGTGAAGGGCTATCGATCCACGGCTAAGTACATCCGTTACGGCTACCCCAAGGGCAATGTGAAGGGCTTCGCAAAGGTCAAGGTTAAAGACCTCAAGAAAAAGCAGGTTGAGGAGTGGAGCGCAGGCCTTACCGCAAGCGGCCTAACCTATTCGCCCGTCAAGAAAGCCCTTGGGCTGCTCAAGCAGGTTATGACCCAAGCCGTCTATAACGAGGTGATAGTCGTCAATCCCTGCAACGGGGTCAAGCCTCCCAAGAAGTCCAAGAAGAACGAGGGCATCAACGCCCTGACCGCCAAAGGACTCCGCGATACGCTCAGCATCCTTGCATCGCTAGAGCAGACTCCCGTAACAGTCGGTGCTCGCATTGCACTGTTCACTGGCATGCGAGAGGGCGAGATTTGCGGACTCAAGTGGAAAGACGTCGACCTTGAGAACAAAACTCTATGGGTTAGGGGCGCAATTGGTCGAGCTATCGGCGGCACTTATGAGAAGAACGCCAAGACGGATAGGGTCAGGGATATATGCTTGTCCGATAGTCTCATTGACATTCTTAGAAAATGGCTTGAGGTTCAACAGACGGAGTTCCATGAGTTCGGGCGCACTGTCGGCGCTGGCGACTACGTTCTCGGAGATTTGGACGGATACCTGAGTCCTGATACCTTGAGTAAGGGTTGGAGCGCTATTGCCAAGGCAGTTGGTGTGAAGGGAACAGAGAGTCGCATACCTACGTTCCACGACCTGCGCCATACGTGGGCAACGCGCTACCTTGCCGAAGGCGGGGACGTCAAGACCGCCTCAAGCGTCCTAGGGCACGCAAACGCCGCTATCACGCTCAACACGTACGCGAGCGCTGACCCCGATGCAAAGCGCCGTAGCGCGCTTCTTACGGAGGCGATTGCGGGCGGTCAAGTTGCGCCCAAGAGCAGCATCCTAGAGCTGACGGGCACGGACAACTAAGGGCGTTATTGCTCTCAAGCCAACAGAGTAAATGTGAAGGTCGTGAGGAGCCGATTGCTTCTCGCGGCCTTATTTTTTTAGGGCGGTTTTGCTGGGTGTGAAATACGTTTTATGGCGTTTAACTGCGGAAACGATACGTGCTGCTAGTTTCCTCACTGGTGTTAGTCTTTCCTCACGTGAAGCTTCACAACCGCATACAAACGGGCTGAGCGCCCATGACCGAAAGGTGGCCCAATGGCTAAGCAGAAAACGAGGAAACCCATTCGTCCCATCACTGAGGAGAACATCAACGACCCCGCGACCATCGAGGAGTTCGCCGCATATCTGCGGTTGAGCTACAGCACTGTCTATCGCATGGTGCGCGATGGGCAGCTCAGGGCAGTTCGTATCCGCGAGCAGTGGCGTATCAACGTCCCCGAGTCGCTAAAGATGCTCGGATACTAAGGTGGCCCTCATGGCAAACAACACTAAGGCGGTCGTTGAGCTGTCGCTGGGAGCCGACCCGCTAGAGGCCGCGAAAGTCGGCTGTCTCAACGGCGCGACCCTATGCAACGCCGACATTTACGGCATGGGGACGTTCGGGCTTGGCATGGAGCGCGAACAGGCGCTCCTGTCCGCTGAGGACGTTGACGGGGACTGCATCCTGCGCATTGCCGCGCCCGACAGCGGACGTGAGCTTGAGGTCCGCTGCTCTGACTGGCTTGCCGACAGGGTCGAACTCATGAATGCCGAACTCAAGCGGCGCGGAAGGCTCGCGAGGAAGGCGGCAGACCCCATGAGGCTTGTGGCAGCTGATGCCCATGAATAGTGAGCTGAGGGCCGGGTATCGCGCCGAGGTGGAGCGCAAGGGCAGGGCGCTGAAGGCGATGCGCGAGGCCCGCGGGGTCCGCTCTGATAAAGGGCCTTGCGCGTTCGACAAGGTTCAGCTCAAAGACTGGTATACGTCCCTTCAAATCGCGAACGAGGAATGGCGCTGCGCATACGTCACGGCAATGGTTGACTATTGGTTCACGGGCGTCACCCCGGACTATCTCGATGACATTCCGAAAGCGTATTTCAACGCGAACTTCGAGAGGCTCAGCGATGCCAGAAGGCAGTCCTTCGCAAAGAGCGATACCGGAGAGGACTCAAGCCTAGAGGCATGGGTTGACGGTCGCAACGGCACCATTCCCGCTGATGGCGAGGGGGTACCCAACCCCGTACCAGACCCCGTTCCCAGCCCCGTACCCAACCCCGTACCAGATGGGGTTCAGCCCTTACATAGCTATAAGCTACCAACTACTAGCCATGAGCCACAAGCCATTAGCCATGGCCCTACAAGGCCATTGGCTAATGGCAAGAGGACTACGGGCTACGGAACGAACGGCAGCGAATCGCTTTTCGAGACGGGCGTTGCTTGGTTCCACGTCCCTTGCCCGAAGTGCGGGGAAGTGGCAAAGGAGCCTGTCGGGTTCATCGATGGCATGGGCCAAATTCTCGTTAAATGTCCGAACTGCGGAGTACAAACATACGGAAAACCGCCCGAGGAATATGAGGTCGAGCGTTGTTTCCCCGAACCTTCGATCCTGAAGTGCAAAGAGGAAAATAAGCAATGAGAAAGACTGACCAGATGACGCTTGCCGTCAACGCCGCCCTCACGGTCGAGGAGTACGGCAGGGAGGCGCTTGAGGCGGGGACCGTGGCCTACGCCGGGGACGGCGCTCTCGTCTACGAACCCGGAGACTCGGGGGTCTACGACCTGACGACCGAGAGCGGCAGGAGGGCATGGAAGGCCAACGCCCCCGAGGGCGTGACGAGGACCGTTATCGAGGACGGCGAGCCGTGGTTCGATTCGGTCGTTGGCATGTTCTCCGAACGGCTCGCGGACTGGATGGAAGGGCGGGGCGCGACCCTCTAGAAAGGCGCGGCGCGGGAGGTAGGGCCGCGCCGACAGCGCCCCGCTGCTCGGGACAGAAATTGCTGCTTGAATCGTAGCATATTTTTAAGTACCGCTGCCGCTGAGGGGGTTAGTATATAACTGCCCAGCGTGACGCGCCTGCCGTGACTGACGCATATGCGATGACCTGCGGATATGCCGTCTAAGGCTCTCAGATGCTCTTTTTAAGCTTTAGAACGGACACGGTGCCTAAGTTACTCACGCCAGATGCCAGACGGCCCTTATCGGCTGTCCCCGCGGCTCTCAGGGGCATTTCCGAATAGCCGACCGATTCGCTCTTGGGGTGGTTCCGATACTGAGGCGGGATGAGATTAGCCCGACGCTGGCGCAGTTCAGGCTCTACTGGTTCGTGGCGCTCGACATGGAGCGGCAGAAAACGCGGCGAAAGATAGACCTCATGCGCCCCGAGGGAGACCCGAGGAGGGAGAGGGCGCTCTACTGCATGGGGAGGCAGGAGGAGGTACTGGACCGCGCCTACGCCGACATGCGCGAGATGGCCCCGACAGTCGGCGAGAGGGCGGTCGAGGTCATAACTGCCCACTACCTAGAGGGCGAGGACTGGCATGACCTGAGCGCGAGGATCGGCATAGCCTACGACAAGTGCAAGAAGATAGCGTACAGGGCGTTCAGGGAATACGACGCCGCGACATAGAGAAGGCCGCAGGGGAGCGAACCCTTGCGGCCTTTTTGTTTTCGTTCTCCGGGCGCGGTTTATAGCCTGCGCCCTGCCCTCTAGTTCCTCACCGAGTACCGCTTGCCGCAGTGGTTGCAAAGGTACTCGCGCTTTCCCTTCCTGCCCATCGCGGCACCGACCACCATGCCCTCAAGGCGGAACAGTTCGGCGCCAATGAGCGCCTTTCCAGCGCTCGTGGACTTCGACGTGTTGTTCAGGAACGTTACGTCGGTTGAGTCGCACTTGGGGCAGCGGAGTCCGGCCTTGCGCTGGGCCTTCTTCACCTTCTCGGGGGTCGTGTCGAGCGCTGCACGGTTGAGTTCTGCGTTCGAGTGTGCAGGGGCGTAGCCCTTTTCGGCGCTTGACCCAAGGGGCTGGGGCGTTACGTTCTTACGGCGGTCTCGTTCGTATTTCACTTCTCTGTGAATCTTACTGATTGTCTCGTCTACCTTCTCACCGGATTGTGCGGTGAGCGCGTACAGGCTGTTAAGCTCTGTCACCGTCATGCCGTTAGGCCTTTTGGCGTTGTAGACGAGAAGCAGGTCGTTTAGCTCCTTGCTACGGGGCATCCGATACGGAGCAGGGTCGGTTGTCTGCTTCGGCTTCGTCTCCGAAGTGTTATCCGTTGTCCTTTTATTTTGGAATGGCAACGTGAAGAAGTCGACGGCTACAACAACTATGAACAAAGAGCTGACAAGCCCAACTGGGTCGTTCAACATAGTGAGTACCGTTACGTGGTGTGCAAAGATGTACCAGCAAGCTGGGAAAACCAGCACCCAGAGAATCGGTCTAATCTTATCCATCATGCTGAACTCCTGTTCGCAATCGATCCGGTAACGGATTTGGTCGCCATTGGGCACTTCAACGCGCTGCCACTGTGCCCAATGCGTCCGATAAGCCTTTTTGTTTTCGCGCGTCCCCGAGGGGCTTAGTAGCGCCCATGCCGGGGCGCTGGCACCTGTCCGGTGGGGTCGGGCGCTGCCCGCCTACTTTGCGAGCAGGAACCTGAGGACGACAATCGGGAGAATGACCGGGGCGAGGACAATCCCGAGCAGGTAAATCCAAAGCGTGCCCTTCATGGCTATCGACCTTCCTTTCCTGTTGCGATAGCGGTTGACTCGATTCTAGTCCTCACTGGACGTGAACGGGACGTGTTCGCCCCGCCTCTCCATGCCGCTCAGCTCCATCTGCTCATTTGCGTACACGGCTATGAGTTCGCGGCGGTGTGAGTTGCACCTGCGGTAGGCGTCGCGGATGCCGTTGAGCCGCACCGTGTTGAGCGCCAGATGCTCGGCCCATCCAACGAGGTCCCGCCTGTCCTCGGGGCTTAGCTCGCGGTAGCTAGCCAACAGCTTGCGTTCGTCCTCAGTCAGTGGGGTCCTCTTGTTGTGTCTCTTGCTCATGCCCAGTCCTTTCACTCGATTTGGGGCGTGAAGGTGATTCCTGAGCTGATTCGGTACCAGATTCGGTACCAATGGTACCGAGAACGAAACTGAAACAAAAAGCAGCCCAGAGTGATTAGATGCTCTGAGCTGCCATTTCGTCATATGGTAGGGGCGGTGGGACTCGAACCCACAATCCTTGCGGCGAGAGATTTTAAGTCTCCTGCGTATGCCAATTCCGCCACGCCCCCGTGAGACTAGAAGTCTAGCACAAGCCGTCCGTTACGCGTTGACGGCCATCGAGTGTTGGCCCGACTTCTCCAGGAACTCCTGGAACTTGGCTTCGTCGCCCTTGTTCTGGTACTGCAGGGCTAGCAGGTACTCCAAGCGGCAGCGCTTGACCGGGTCGTCGCCGACATCCTCGAGCATGCGCTCCAGCTCGGGAATGTCGTTGTGGCGCTTGAGGATCATCGTGTCGTACATCAGCTGACACTCGTGCGCAACTGCCTCGGCCTGACCGCCCTCAAAGCCCTTGATCTCGTGCAACAGCTCTTTGGACTTTTTGCGGTCCTCCTGGCCAACATAGTAGTTAAAGGCCTTAATCACCAAGTCGACGCGCTGCATCTTGGGGAGGTTGAGTCCCAGCAGTAGGTCGAACATCTCGCTGGCGCGCTCGTGGTCCTCGCGCAGCAGATAGGAGTTCAGACGCAGGTAGTCGCGGTTGTAGCGCGGGTACAGCATGCTGGTGAGTTTGCCGTCGAGCAAACGATCGAACTCGTCCCACTGCTTGGCAGCCATAAGCTGCTGCAGGCGCTTAAACGTGGTGCGTTTTTTGACGCTAAAGAACACCGACACGGCGATGCAGATGATAACGACGGCGGTCCAGAGGGTGCGGGAATCGGGCATATTAGGGTCCTTAGTCGCTCATAAAGCGAGCGGTATGACAACACGTACTAGATGTATTATACGCAGCGCGCAAGCAAACTGGCATAAAAGCTCATCGAGGCCGAGTGCCATCGCTCGCTGCGGTACACTTACCTAAAGTAAACCATGAAGGGAGACATTACCTATGAAGAAGATCGTTTTGGCTTGCGGTGCTGGCGCTGCTACTTCCACGCTCGTTGCCCAGAAGGTCGCTACTCTGCTCGACGCCAACGGTTATGCCGACAAGTACGAGATCGTGCAGTGCGCCATCTCCGAGGCCAAGGATTACTGCGACGAGGGCGCTGACCTGCTGATCGCCACCACCGTTGCCCCCGAGGGCCTCACCTGCCCGTACGTGAGTGGCGTGCCCTTCATGACCGGCATGAACCGCGTCGCTGCCGAGAAGGCCGTTCTCGACGTCATGGCTCAGTAGGCGCTGACTGCATGAGTGAGCAGAACGCCAACCCGGTAGAGCTCTTTGGTATGCGCGTTGCCCATGTGGGCATTAACGCCACCGACCCGGCAGACGCCCTGGAGATCGCGGAGCTGTTCTCGACGATGATGGGCCTGCCCGTCACCGAGACCCCGGTTTCGTACTTCAACGATTCGCTGGTCGAGATCATGAAGCAGAACGGTCGTGGCACCAAGGGCCACATCGGCTTTGCCGTTAACGACATCGATGCAGCTGAGAAGTGGTTTGCCGAGCGCGGGCTCGAGGTCAACGAAGAGTCGCGCGCGCTGCTGCCCGACGGTGGTACCAAGCTCGTGTACTTTAAGCGCGAGTTCGCCGGTTTCGCCGTGCACCTGTGCCGCGAGTAGCGCACAAGCTGCCATAGCTGGCAAAAAGGGATAGGGTCGCGTGGCCCTATCCCTTTATTTATGCCGAGGGGCTTCCTATCGTGGCAGGCGAATCGTAAAGCGGCTGCCGACCCCTTCGACCGAGGTCACACCGATGACGCCGCCGTGGCTGTCGACGATCCACTTGGCGATCGCAAGCCCCAGACCCGAACCCTGTGCGCCGGCATCGCGCGCGTTGTCGGCACGGTAGAACCGCTCGAACGCGTGAGCTGCGGATTCCTGGTTCATGCCGATGCCCTCGTCCTCAACACTTATGTCGATCGTGTCCGCGCCCGCATCCGGCGTTATGCCAAATGTGACAGTCGTTCCCGCATCCGAGTACTTGGCGGCGTTTTGCACGATCACGCGCAGAGCCTGCTTCACGAGCGCCACGTCGACGGGCGCGTCGCAGCGCGGGTCGCTGGCAAGCAAGGTGTCAAAAGTCAGCCGATACGTGTGCTCGGCATCGATCATCTGTGACTCCTCGCATACCTCGCTGACCAGTGCAGCCAAGTTGGTATGCGCGCGCCGCAGGACCGTGCGCCCGGCATCGCCGCGCGCCAAAAACAGCAGCTGTTCTACGAGCTCTTGCATGTGCTCGCTTTCGGCCTTGAGGGACGCGATAGACTCCGCCAGCACGTCCGGGTCGTCTTTGCCCCAGCGGTCGAGCATGTTTACGTAGCCCTGAATCACCGCGATGGGCGTGCGCAGCTCGTGGCTCGCATCGTTGACAAAGCGCATCTGCTGCAGCTTGGCCTCTTGCATCTGACGCAGTAGGCGGTTGAGTGCGACCTCGATGCTTGCCAGGTCGGCGTCGCCGGTAGTGACGCTCGGCGAGTCGACGCTTGCGCGCTCGATGGCCTGCTCCAGCGTTTCCATCTTGCCGCCGGAGAGCTGCATGCGGCCGAGTTCGTCCACGCGCAGTGCCAAGTCGTTGAGCGGTGCCATGGTACGGCGCACACGGCGGGCACCGCCGAGCATGTTGAGCACGCTGATGACCTGCCAACCCACAACGACAAGGTAGAGAGGCCATAGCGCGACGAGGTCCTGCGCGAGGGGGAAAGTCTTGGTGGTACGCGCAAGCTCGACGGTATAGGTGAGCGTTGCCAGGTCCCAGCCGCGCGCGGGCGTCAGCGACATGCCGTGAACGGTGGCGCTGGGGATCCATCCTGCGGTAAACGCGCCGTCGGGCAGCGTCTGGTTGTATCCATAGACGAGGATCGCCGTCGCAATCACCATCAGCAGCAGATCGAGCCAGACGTAGCTTATCAGGCGGCGCCACATATAGCCCCAGTTGATGGCGCGGGCGATGGAGGTGACGCGCTTGGCCTCGGCGTTACGCGCGGCAGACATAGCCCACCCCGCGCACGGTCTGGATGATGCGGGCACCGCCGGCGTCCTCGATCTTGGCGCGCAGGTGCGCGATGTGCACGTCGACGTTGTTGGTGTCGCCCACGTATTCGTAGCCCAGCGCCTCGTGCGCAATGCGCTCGCGCGTGAGCACGGTCTCGGCATGCGCCATAAGCAGGGCGAGGACGTCGAACTCGCGGGCGGTCAGCACGATGGGCGAGCCGCCGACCGTGACTTCGCGGCGGTCGGGATCGAGCGCGACCGAACCGACGGTGAGCGCGGCGGGGGAGGGCGCGGCTGAGGTCTTGGCTGAGTCTCCAGCCGGGGGTATCGCAGCGGCACCCGTAGCGCCCTCCCCGGCCCCAACGCCGCCAACGCCCGAAGCCGCCCGCACGGCCTCCGAGCGCTTCAGCGCAACGCGGATCCGTGCGAACAACTCCTCAATCGCAAACGGCTTGGTCAGGTAATCGTCGGCGCCGGCATCGAGCCCGGCCACCTTGTCCATCACGGCATCTCGCGCGGTGACCATAATCACCGGCACATCCTTGTGCTTGCGGACACGCCGCAGGACCTCCATGCCGTTGAGCTGTGGCAACAGCACATCGAGCAGAATCAGATCGTAGTCGCGCTCCAGCGCCAGGTCCACGGCGGTGCGGCCGTCAGCGGCGTGCTCCACTTGGTAGCCCTCGTGCTCCAGCTCGAGCGTCACAAAGCGGGCGATTTTCTCCTCGTCCTCTACGATCAGGATCCGTGCCATGTGTGCCCCCGTCTGCGATTACTTGTCGCCGTTCAGATTTTGCTTGATGTCGTCCGCGGCGTCGGCGGCGTGATTCATAAGGTTGTTGATGCTGCCGGGCACGTCGCCGTCGCTGTCGATGCGGTAGCGCATGCCAAAGAACAGGCCAATCAGCATCAGCCAAATCGTAGCGCCCCAGGCAAACAGGGCGATGATGGGGATCAGGATGGGGATGTTGAGGATGATCGCATCGCGGCGCGTGGCGATAAACTTGGTGTCCAGGCTCAGGCGGAAGAGCTTTTTGAGGTACTCCCACACGCTGTCCATCTTCTTGGAGAAGTCGGTCTTTTCGCTCGACTTCTCGTAGGCGGCCTGCGCGGCGACCATCTCGGCCGAGGGCTCATCGACCGGCACGGACTCGGTGGCGGCGTGCGCCGATGTGGTCTGCGTCTTGCCCTGCGACTCGAGCCAAATGATGGCGTCCAAAACGTTGCCGTCGGCGGCGTCGAGCGCGGCCTTGGCATCGGTGTAGCTCACGTTGCGCTTGGTGCGGATGGTTTCAACTTTTTCGAGGTCGTCCATGACCTGTCCTTTCGTTCGATGGGCGCGACGCCAGGCGATCTGCCTGGGCGCGAGCGTTGCGTTCGGCGGCCTGCGTTGCGCGGCGCCGCCCCGCCCTTGGTCGAACTCTATAGTGCAGGTTATAGATTAAGCGATTCTTGAGCCAAGATTAATGTTGGATGAGTTTTTGGGTGACGGTGGGAAAAGTATTAGACCTCGATAGCGGGGGATGTGGTGCCGGTGCAAAACGGCGTCAAAGGTTGGTCGAGCAGGCGGTTTCTCCATTGATGTCCGCACAGCATGTGACACTTACCCTGCCGCCCCGCTCTGCCGCGGCGGCATGCGTCTGAACAACGACCCTCTAAGGAGTTCGATACCGATGAGTGACAACGCAAAGCATCTCGCAAAGAAGTGCGTTAAGGACGCGGGGCCGTGCCTCGCGCTGTGCGTAGCCGGCGCAGCGGTCGCGCTGCTGGCTGTTCTGGGGCC
>CABTZA010000043.1 GCA_902489225.1 uncultured Collinsella sp. | reverse complement strand
CCTGTCCGTGCTGACCACCGACCGCCTCGCGCGCAACTACGAGCTGGTCACCAAGCACAACCTCAAGTACCGCCGCTACTACCACCAGTTCGACTACTAAGAGCTGGCCGCAGGGCCGATATCTTGGCTGGTTGATATCTCGACCCTACACAAGGGCGTCCGCATTCGCGCGGGCGCCCTTTTTGCGTTGCCGTCGGCGCAGGGTGTCCTCGGCGGAAATCTCATCCCGGAATTTCGGCTCAGAGTGGGATGCGGTTTCCGGATGCGTCCCATTCTGAAGCCCCGAAACGGGACGCGCTTTCCGCTTGGGGTCCGATCCGGAAAGCTCATCCCGTTCCGAGCATCAAATCCGGGACATGCTTTCCGCGCTCCGCCCCTTGCAGAAAGCGCGTCTCCTTCCAAACACAAATCTTGCGGTACAGCTTCTGCAAAGACGCGAAGTGGCCGCTGACAGCAAAGAGGGGCTGCCGAGACAATGCCCGACGGCCCCTCCCCTCATAACTTGCTATCGATGCCAATCGCCACAAGGGCGCGGCTGCCTACTTGCTGATCGCGCCCGTCATATAGATAAACTGCACGCGATTTATATGTCCGCCCTGCTCGCCGTTGACAAAGTCCGTCGGCGTAAAGCCGGGGTTGAGCATTTCCTCGATCTTGTCCTTAACGGTGTCGATGACCTGAGTATCGAGATTGCTCGTTCGGTCGGTAAGCTCCTGCATGCCGTTGCCGAGCTCGGATGCGCCGCTGGCAAGCGTACCTGCACCCGAGGAGAGAAGATTCATGCCGCTAGCAAGGCTAGCAGCACCTGTCTTGAGCTGCGCCGCACCGTTGTTGAGCTGTGATGCGCCGTTGGCAAGCGCGGGCGTGGCACCGTTGAGCTGCTGTGTGCCCGCAGCAAGCTGGTCGGTGCCCGCGGCAAGAGCCGCGGCGCCATCGCTCAGCTGACCCGCGCCCGTTGCTGCAGAGCCAACACCGGCGACAAGACCGGGGTTCACGGCCGTGGGGTTTGCCGGGTTGATCGCGCTGTTCATATAGGCGATGGCTCCGGCCAGGCTCAGCTGTTGGCCATCCTGGACAGTGGTGTAGCCCTGAATGGCGCTATCGAGCGCGGTGACGGCACCCTGGGCGCCGCCCTGGGCGCCGGCCGCCTGGGCCAAAGTCGTAACCTGATCGGTAAGCGTGCCAAACATGGACTCGGCACCCTTAAGGCCCTGCGACACCTGCGTGTTAAGACCCTGCGCGCCCGCAACGGCATTGGATGCAGAATCGAGAAGCGCGGTAAGACCCGTCGCATCGGCGCTCGATGCCGCCGTGGCGGCGGCACCCGCGCTGGTAGCAGCACTGCCGGCACTTGCGGTGGCGGCATCCAGCTGTGCCGTAGCCTCGCTTAGCTTGGCTGCCGCAGCCTTGGCGGAGTCGAGATCGGCCGCGTTATCCAGCGCGTCCTGAGCATCGGCGACCGCCGCCTTGGCAGCGGCAATAGATGCAACGGTGCTCTCGGTGCCAGCCTTTGCGCTCTCGGCGTTAGCCTTTGCCGCATCGTTGCCCATGGCGCTCGCGGCCTGCTTTGCCCCGCCGAGCGCCTGCTGTGCACCGGCAAGGTACTGCCCCTCGCCGCTGAGCGCCGCCGTAAGACCCTGCGGCCCGTACAGCGCGCTGTAGGCGTTGCCCGACGTAGCGGTCACGGCGTCCTGGGCCGCCTTGGCCGCAGCCTGCGCCTTGGCAAGGTTTGCCTCCTGAGCCTGCTTGCCCAGCGTCAGCGCGTCGACGTACGTATCGGACCCAGCGGCAATTCCACTTATGCCGCCCGAGATCTGCTGTGCGCTCCCCTGCAGCTTGGAAAGGCCCGCCGAAAGATCGGACGCACCGCCCTTAAGCTGCACGGCACCGGCATTAACCCCCTCGGCACCGGCATTAAGGTTGCTCACGCCTTCGACCAGCGTGGGGACCTGCGCGTTGAGCTGACTCGTACCCGCCGCGAGCGCAGCGGCGCCACTGGACAGCGTGCCGGCACCGGTATTGGCCGTGGCAAGCGAGGCCGCGAGCGTCTTGACACCGTCGGCAACCTGGCCAGCACCGCTATTGGCCGTAGCAATACCGTTGGAGAGCTCCACGAGCTGGCTCGTATCCATGCTGCTCGAGTCCACATCGATGGCAAGATTCAGCGGCACGCCGACAATCTGCCAGCCATCAAACTCAAAATCCTCAACATCGGTCGTAATGGTGTAGTCTCCGGTGCTGCCGGGAATCACCATGTAGGTAAGCTGCGTGTTGGAGCCGTTGGCAGCAACCGTGGCGCCCTCAGCCTCAATATCGTGTGCCTCGGCATCCTTAAGCTGACCGGTAATCTGAACCAGGTAGTTATCGGCATAATCGCCACCGGTATAGTCGTCATTCTTTTCGACCTTGAGCTTCATGGTGAGCTTGCCGCTCTTGCCCGCCAAATCCTTGGCGTCGATATCGCGGCCATCGAGCTGGTATGCCACGGTGACGTTCCACGGCATCTGAGTGTTCTTGTCCAGATCGCCCTGGTAGACAAAGTCCTGCACTCCCTGGCCCGTAACGGCAACCGACCCGCTGTCGTCCGTTAGTTTTTGAGTCGTCGATAGGTTGGTCACTTTGTTATAGGTGCCGGCATCGTCGATCTTGACGCCCTTATTGGCCTCGAAGCTATTGACCACGTAAACACCCGTGCGATTGCCGTCGGCATCGGTTTTGACGTATACGACCTGGTTTTTCTTATATCCCGGCGTGCTGTTATCGGAGTCCGTCGCCATCTGTTCACTCGTAGCCGAGGCAGCGCTCGTCGACCCTACGCCGTCGGCGAACACAACGGCACCGGGAACGGTAAGGGCCACGGTCAGACCGGCGGCAAGAGCGAGCGCAGCGATGCGCTTATGGGGACGACGTACAAGATCGCGTTGGGCTTTGAGCTCTTTCGAAGCGGTATCAGTGGTATGGGTATGCATTGCGGTATTCCTTCCAACTGCTTTGTAAAACGTTACTGAGCGGAGCCGTCCGCAGCCGATGCCTCGGTGGTATCCGAAACCGGATCCTGGGCATCCTTGGGCAAAAAATGAGCTTTGAGCGTGGTCTTGCCGATGAGGCCATCGAGCACATACAGGAAACCCGGCAGCGCAAAGAGTACGGCGACTAGGGAGATGCTCACGCCGACGCCCAGGAACCAGCCGATCTGCTTGAGCACGCCGTGGCTCGAGATCGCATGGATCAGGAAGCCACTGATTAGCAGAACCGATCCAGAGGTCAAAACAGGAATCGTGCAAGCTTCCATGGTCTCGAGTAGCGCTTCGCGCTTATGCATGGTCACGCGGTCCTCACGATAGCGGTCAGCAATCAGGATGCCGTAGTCGACGGCAACGCCCAGCTGGATGGAGCTCACAATTAAGTAGGCGAGGAAGAACTCGTGCATACCGGTGTAGAGCGGTGCAGCAAAGTTGACCCAGATCGAGGTCTCAATCACGAGCACCAAGATGATCGGCAGGCTCAGCGACTTGGTGGCCAGCAGCAAGACCGCGAACACGGCCACGACGGCGATGAGGTCGACCTTGCTCTTATCGACGGTGATGGTGTCCTTAAGGTCGGTGGTGCTCACGCCCTCGCCGGCGAGCATTGCCTTACCCGGATAATGTTTGTCCGCGATACAACGAATCTTCTTGACCAGCTTAAATGTACTCGGACCCTCGTAGGGCGCGGTAACCGTGAGCACCAAACGGCTGTAGTGCTCTCCCTCCACCAGATCGAGCGTGTCCTTTTCGGCCATGCCCGTGGGGATATAGGGACTCGCAACGTCAACATAGCTCTGGATGGACTTGACCTCGGGGAGCGCCTTGAGCTCATTGGAGAGTGCCTGCTCCTCGCTCACCTCTCCACGGGGAACGAGCACAACGTAGGTATCGGAGTTGCCAAAGACCTCCTTGACCTTGTCCATATCCTGACCAAGCCGCGTATCCGAACCAAAAATGTGCGAAGTGCCGTAGTAGTACGTGATATCGCTGGAGGTCGATGCCACACGCGCAGGGTAAACCACGGCGAGGATCACGACGGCAGCGGGGATACAGACCTTGAGCACCAGACGGGCGAACTTACCCAGCGGCGGGACAAAGGGCCTGTGCTGCGATTTTTGCACAAAGCCATCGAACTGAACGAACATCGAAGGAACAAAGGTAAAGACCGATACCAGGCTGATGGCGATACCCTTTGCAAGGGCAAGACCAAGGTCGGGGCCGATCTTAAACTGCATGGCGGCAAGCGCGATAAAGCCGATGCAGACCGTGCAACCGCTCGAAAACACGGCGACCGAGGACAGGCAGCACGACTGCACCATGTCTTCGGCAACGCTGCCGTGGCGGCCACGCTCCTCGTTAAAGCGGTGCAGCAAAAAGACCGAGAAGTCCAGCGCGATGGCAACCTGCAAAATGGAGCCCGCAGAGTTGGTGACAAAGCTAATCTCGCCAAAGATGAGGTTGGTGCCCCAGTTGATAAACACCGAGACGCCCAGGCCCAGCAGCACCAGGATGGGTTCGGCCCAGCTGGTAGTCGTGATGACCAGAATCACGAAGATAATCGCTATGACAGCGACCGTGATAATGCTGATCTGCTGCTCGGTCGATGTGGTGGCGAGCGCGTTAGACATGGCCGAGCCCGTAATGGCGCCCTCGTCGCCCACGATATCTCGAATAGCGTCGGTTGCCTCGATCTCCTTTTCGGAATTAACCGTCACCGTAAACAGGGCGTTGTTCTTTTTGTAATAGGTCTCAACGGTGTCTTTGTCTTGCGTGGCAAGCGGCTGATCGATATCTGCCGCGTCGTCAAGCCATAGGACCTCCTCGACGCCGTCGACCTTTTTGATTTTGTCCTTGTATTTGAGCGCCTGAGCGATCGAGACATTGGGCACCATAACGCGACAGTTGGGAATGTCACCCTCAAACTCATCACCCATGGTATTCAGAGCGACGGTCGACGCCGCTTCGTCGGGCAGATAGCTCGTAATGTCGTAGTTAACGCCTACAAACTGGCGCAGGAACAGGCATACCAGTGCTGCCACCGCATAGAACGCGATGATGGGTTTGCGGTGCTTCACGACCCATCGAAATAGCTTCTCTTTCAACCTCAATCCTCCATAACGCTCAGCCTATGTTTTGCTCTTTGTTATATTCCACATTTGGTAGTTATACAACATGTGTAGGATAAAGGCGCCATAAAGATATGCGATTGACGCGGTCCCGGAGCCAAAACAGCCGCTGCAGAAGCAGTTCGGAAAAGGTCCTCAGCGGAAACTGCATCCCAGTTTTTAGACGAAAAACGGGATATGGTTTCTGGTTGGCCTAGATAATCGTCAGATTTAGCTGAGCGTCTGCCCCTATGTTTCCAAATGAATACGGTGTGAGCTGCGGACAAGGATTTTCCCCGCAAGCACTCTAGTATGCTAAAGTACCCAAAAGACCGGCGGAGCTATGCCGGTCGTTTGTTCTGTATGCAACACAGCATGAGGAGGCTCACCAGATGACGGCCACACCGTGGGGATTCCGGGACATATTGCCCGAGGAGGCTCAGGCGCGCGAGGAGATCGCGCTGACGGTGAAGGGCTGCTTTAGGGAGCATCATTATCTGCCGGTTGAGACGCCGCTGCTCGAGGACAAGGGCTCGCTCGAGGAGGGCGGCCGTATCGCGGACACGCCGTTTAAGCTTTTTGACGATGACGGCCGCTTGTTGGTGGTTCGTCCCGACAATACGTTGCCGATCGTGCGTTTGGTCTCGACCCGCATGCGCGCGGCCGACTTGCCGCTGCGCCTGCGCTATGAGGCGCCGGTGGTTCGCGAATGCCAGCGCAATGCCGGCGGTTCGCGTCAATTTACCCAGCTGGGTTTTGAGCTCATCGGCGCGGGCGATACCGCGGGCGATGTCGAGATCGTCTCGCTGGTGGCCGAGGCCGTTCGCAAGTTGGCGCTGCCCGATGCGCGCATTATCGCAGGTAGCGTGCGCCCGTTTAAGGAGCTGCTCGCGGCGTGCGAGGATCGCGAGCTGGCTGCCGAGGCTCTGCGCTGCGTGCACGCCAACGACTTTGTGGGCCTCGATGCCCGCGTGGCGGCAAGCGCCGAGACCGATGCCGTTAAGGCCGCCGTCAGCGAACTGCCGCGCCTGCATGGTGGGGCCGAAGTGCTCGATCGCGTGGATGCGCTGCTGGCGGCTGCCGGTATTGTCGCGCCGCTGACGCGCGAACTCCGTGCCCTGGTTGATGGTCTGGCTCCCGAGGACGCCCAGGTGCTGTCGTTCGACTTCTCCATCATGAACTCTTTCGATTACTACACGGGCCTGGTCTTTAAGGCCTATGCCGGTGGCCTGCCCGATCCGGTGGGCTCGGGCGGTCGCTACGACTCTATCTTTACCGGCGCGTTCGGCGACGGCATCGAGGTGCCGGCGGCGGGCTTCGCCTTTTCGCTCGAGCGTCTGGAGGCCGCGTGCACCTCTGCCGAGGACGCCGCCTCCGATGGTGACCACGCCGTGGGCCGCGGCGCCGAAGGCCCGCTACGCATCGCCGTGCCCAAGGGCTCGCTTAAGGCCGACACGCTCGACGTGCTCGAGGCCGCGGGCCTGGACGTCTCTGAGCTGCGCGACCCCGGCCGTCACCTGATTGTGCGCGGTCGCGACACGCGTGCCGGCGAGGGCACGGTCGGCGATATCGAGTTTGTCATCGTGCGTCCCAGCGACGCGCCCGCTTTTGTGGGCTGTGGTGGTGCCGATTGCGGCATCTGTGGCTGGGACTCGCTCATCGAGGCAGACCTCAACTTGCTGCAGCTGGTCGATCTGGGCTACGGCCTGTGCACGTTTATCGAGGCAGAGCCCGCGTGGCGCGCCGGCCAGGCCGAGCGCAACTATGCCCGCCGCGGGTCGCTTCGCGTGGCCACCAAGTATCCGCGCATCGCGAGTGCCTGGTATGCCGAGCGCGGCGTGAACGCCGATATCGTCTCACTGCACGGCAACATCGAGCTGGGCCCCATCGTCGGCATGACCGATCGCATCGTGGATATTGCCGCCACGGGCGCCACGCTGCGCGATAACGACCTGGTCATCACCGGCCGCATCATGGACTGCACGGCCCGCTTCTTTGTCAATCCGGGCGCCGCACGTCTGGATCCGCGCGTACGCAATCTGGCAGATCGCTTGGCGGCTGCCGTGAAGGACAAGCATTTTGAGCCCGTCGCGGGCTCGGCACAATAGCGCGAGCACGCACGGGCGCCCCAACGTCTGGGCTGCGGGTCGACTGGCGCCGCCGCCCGGCCTCTCGTTTTTCGAACATAACCTCGACCGATAGGGGATACCGATATGAAGACTATCAAGCTTGCTCCCGGTGAGCGCCTCGTTACCAACCAGCTCAACCGCAAGGGCGTGCTGCCGCAAAACATCGTCGACGCCGCCCGCGATATCGTGGCCAACGTGCGTGCCAACGGCGATGCCGCGGTGCGCGATTACTGCCAGCGTTTTGACGGTGTCGAGCTGCAGAGCTTCCGTCTGCCGCAAGAGCAGATCGATGCCGCGCTCGAAGGCCTCGATCCCGCTTTTGCCGCGGCGCTCGAAAAGGCTGCACGCCAGATTCGTGAGTTCCACCAGCGCGAGGTCGAGCAGAGCTGGTTTACCACGCGTGCGGACGGCACGATGCTCGGCGTTAAGGTGACCCCGCTCGCGGCGGCCGGCATCTACGTGCCGGGCGGTCGCGCGCAGTATCCCTCCACGGTGCTCATGAATGCCATTCCCGCCAAGGTTGCCGGCGTCAAGCGCGTGGTCATGGTGACCCCGCCGCAGAAAGATGGCCTGATCAGCCCGTATACGCTCGCCGCGGCAAAGCTCGGCGGCGTGGACGAGATCTATATGGTGGGTGGCGCTCAGGCCGTGGCCGCGCTGGCGTACGGCACCGAGACTATTCCGCGCGTCGACAAGATCACCGGCCCGGGCAACGCCTTTGTCGCTGCGGCCAAGCAGATTGTCTCGGGCGACGTGGGTATCGACATGGTCGCTGGCCCCTCCGAAGTCTGCGTGCTGGCCGATGCCACGGCCAAGCCCATGGTGGTCGCGGCCGACCTGATGGCCCAGGCCGAGCACGATCCGCTGGCAGCCTGCTATCTGGTGACCTGCGACGAGCAGTTTGCGCGCGAGGTCGAGGCAGGCATCGATATCCTGGTGGCGCAGTCGCCGCGTGCCGAGATCACGCGTGCTTCGCTCGACAATGAGGGCACCATCGTGGTGGCCGCCGACATGGCTGCCGCCGTCGAGGCGGTGAATACCGTGGCGCCCGAGCACTTGGAGCTGCACTGCAAGGACGCGATGGGCCTGCTCGGCGGCATTCGCAACGCCGGCGCCATCTTTGTGGGCGCTTGGAGCTCCGAGCCGCTCGGCGATTATGTTGCCGGTCCCAACCACACGCTGCCAACCGGCGGCACGGC
This sequence comes from uncultured Collinsella sp., assembly GCA_902489225.1. Classification (GTDB taxonomy): domain Bacteria; phylum Actinomycetota; class Coriobacteriia; order Coriobacteriales; family Coriobacteriaceae; genus Collinsella. The sequence continues at coordinate 3,091 of CABTZA010000043.1, read as the reverse complement.
CATGTTCTCCAACCCGCTTTCGGTCGAAGAGTTCGTTAAGCGCTCGAGCGTCATTTGCTATACGCCCGAGGGCCTGCTCTCTGACGCTCCCGCCACACAGCGTCTAGCCGAGGCCGAGGGCCTGTGGGCGCACGCGCTTTCTGCTGCCCTGCGTCGTCGCGTGCTGGAGCAGGGCGAGGATGCCGTGAGTGCCGAGTCACTGGCTGCGGCCGACCTGACCAAGGTCGCCTGGCCGGGCGACGCCGTGGCGACGGTTGCTGAGGGCGTGGACCTGGCGGCGGCTGCGGGCGGTGCCGCTGGCGCGACCGGCGAGGAGGCCTAATATGGCCGAGCTGACGCCCCGCATGAAGGAGCTCGTCCAGCCCTACTTGACCGGCATCGAGCCCTACGATCCCAACTTTACGCCCACGCGCATCAATCTTTCGGCCAACGAGAACACCTATCCCGTGCCGGCCGGCGTGCGCGAGGCGGTTGATGCGGCCTTGGCTGCCGCACCGCTCAACCGCTATCCCGATCCCATGTCCAACGACCTGCGCGACGAGCTTGCTGCCTGGCATGGCGTGACGCGCGAGAACATCTGCGTGGGCAACGGCGGCGACGAGCTACTCTATAACTTCCTGCTGGCGTTTGGCGGCGCGGGGCGGACCCTGCTCAACTGCCCGCCGTGCTTTAGCGAGTATGCGTTCTTTGCGTCGCTGTGCCAGACCGAGGTGCGCGACGTGTGGCGCGACCCGGCGACCTTTGAGCTCGACCAGGCGGCGGTGCTTGCGGCGGCTCCCGAGTGCAATCTGGCGATCGTGACCTCGCCCAACAATCCCACGGGTGACGTGGCGCCGCTCGACTTTGTTGCGGCTCTGTGCGATGCCTGCCCCGGCATGGTCATGGTCGACGAGGCCTACGTGGAGTTTGCCGACGATTCGTTTGGCGCGGCAACTACGGCGCAAGGCCTTATTGCCGAGCATCCTAACCTGGTGATTCTGCATACACTGTCCAAGGCGTTCGGCGCCGCCGGCACGCGCCTGGGCTATGTGATCGCGGCGCCCGAGGTCATCGACGTGTTCGCGGCGATTCGCCAGATCTATTCGGTCAACGTGTTGAGCCAGGCGGCGGCGCTTGCCTGCGTGCGTGCCCGCGATGCGTACGCGCCCGTGGTGGCACAGGTCGCATCCGAGCGCGAGCGCGAGTTGTGTGCCCTGCGCGCGATGGCTGCCGAGGGTCTGCCCGTGGAGGCGTGGCCGAGCGCGGCGAACTTTGTGCTTGTGCGCACGCCGCATGCCACGCGCGTGCGCGAGCGTCTGCGCGACGAGTATTCGATTTTGGTGCGCGACTTTAGTTACGCGTCGGGGCTCGCGGACTGTCTGCGCATTACCGTAGGCACCCCGCAGGAAAACGACGAGGTGCTGGCCGCGTTTGCCGTGCTGGTGAAGGAGGAGATGTAGATGGACCGCTATGCCGAGGTGACCCGCAAGACGGGCGAGACCGACATTGTCGTAAAGCTCGACCTGGATGGAAGCGGCGTGTGCGATATCTCGACCGGTGTGCCGTTTTTCGACCACATGCTCAACGCTTTTGGCCGCCATGGCCTGTTCGATCTGACGGTGCACGCGGTGGGCGACGTGGAGGTCGATGCGCATCATACCGTCGAGGACACGGGCATTGTGCTGGGCGAGGCGTTTAGCCAGGCGCTGGGCGACAAGGCGGGCATTACACGCTTTGCCGATGCAGCGATTGCCATGGACGAGACGCTTGTGATGGCTGCCGTGGACATTTCGGGCCGCGGGCAGGCCTACTGCGAGCTGCCCGTGCCGACTGAGCGCGTGGGCAGCTTCGATACCGAGCTGGCCGTCGAGTTCTTCTACGCCTTTGCGCGCGATGCCAAGCTCACGCTGCACGTGCGCGAGCTGGTGGGCGGCAACTCGCATCACATTATCGAGGCCGCCTTTAAGGCCGTGGGCCGCACGATGCGCCGCGCCTGCGAGCTGGACCCCCGCGTGCAGGGCATTCCCAGCACCAAGGGCTCGCTGTAACCGTCACAAGGGTAAAACCACCACGAAGGTGCCTGTCCCCTTTGCGGTGGTTTTGGATGATGAGAAGTGGAGGGTCGCGTGGGCGAACCGAAGATCGTGGTGGTCGACTACCACAAGGGCAACTTGTCGAGCGTTGCGCGCGGGCTTGCGCGCGCCGGTGCCGCCGCCTGCACGTCGGACGATCCGGAGCAGATCCGCCGCGCCGACGGCCTGGTCATCCCGGGCGTGGGCGCGTTCTATGACGCGATCGCCTTTATGCGCCAGAGCGGCGAGGCGGACGCGGTGCTCGATGCCGTCGCCGCCGGAACTCCGCTGCTCGGCATCTGCCTGGGCCTTCAGCTATTTTTTGAGCGCGGCAACGAGGGCGTGCCTGCGGACGAGGGCGCGGTCGCCGACGGCAATGCCTCTGAGCAGACTGGCGGTCCCTGGGTCGATGGCCTGGGCATTATGCGCGGTTCGTGCACGCGCTTGGAGTCGAGCCGCCTTAAGGTGCCGCACGTGGGCTGGGACCAGGTGCATATGACGCCTGCCGGTGCGGCCGATCCGCTGCTCGCCGGTTTTGCCGAGGGCGCCAACATGTACTTCACCCACAGCTATGCAGTGGCCGACGACGCCGATACCGCCGATGTGCTGGCACGCACGCACTATACGCGGAGCTTCCCGTGCATCGTGCGCCATGGCAACGTGTGGGGCTGCCAGTTCCATCCCGAGAAATCCTCCGCGCTGGGTCAGCGCATCCTTAAGAACTTCGTCAACATCGTCGAGGAGGCCGGCCGATGATCCTGTTTCCCGCAATCGATCTGATCGGCGGCAAGGTTGTGCGCCTGGAGCGCGGCGACCGCACCCGCTGCAAGGTATATTCCGACGACCCCGTGGCCGTCGCCCGTTCGTTTGCCGAGCAGGGCGCAAGCTGGGTGCACGTCGTCGACCTGTCCGCTGCCTTTGGTGAGGACGAGGATACATGCGCTGCCAACTCGGCGGCGATTAAGGCCATCTGCGGCGTCGACGGTCTGTCCGTGGACGTGGGCGGCGGGGTTCGCTCGCTCGCACGCATCGATGAGCTG
>CABTZA010000042.1 GCA_902489225.1 uncultured Collinsella sp. | reverse complement strand
CCACGTGGGCAAGGCCAACATCTACGCATCCTGGCCGTTTGTTAAAGCGGCGCTTATCCTTAACTACCTGGGTCAGGGCGCTTGGCTGCTCGCCAACAATTCCAATCCCCAGTTGCTCGCGATGGATATCGTCAACCCGTTCTATATGATGCTCCCCGAGCCCCTGCGCCCCTTTGCCATCGTGCTTTCGGCCGTGGCGGCCATCATTGCCTCGCAGGCGCTCATCACCGGCTCGTTCTCGCTGGTATCCGAGGCAACGCGCCTCAACCTTATGCCGCACCTGCGCATCCACTACCCCAGCGACACCAAGGGTCAGCTCTATATTCCGCTCGTCAACAACATCATGTGGGTCGGCTGCATCTTCATCGTGCTGCTGTTCCAGAACTCCGAGCGCATGGAAAGCGCCTATGGCCTCGCCATCACCGTGACCATGCTCATGACCACCACGCTGCTGACGAGCTATATCGCCGGCATCCTCAAGCACAAGCTGGGCGCCTGCATCTTTGCCCTGCTCTTTGGTGCCATTGAGCTGTGCTTCTTCGCTTCGTGCCTCACCATGTTCTTTGACGGCGGCTACGTCATGATCTTCCTGGCCGCACTGCTGTTCGGCCTTATGTATGTGTGGCGTCGCGGCACCGCCATCGAGCGCACGCAGACGATTCTGCTGCCCGTCTCCAAGTACATCGACCAGCTCAACCGCCTGCGCAATGACGAGACCTACCCCGTGCTCGCCGACAATCTGGTGTTCCTCACCAATAGCCCCGACCCGCTCACGCTCGACCGCGACGTGCTCTATTCCATCTTGGACAAGCATCCCAAGCGCGCCAAGGCATATTGGTTCATCAACGTACACGTTACCGACGAGCCCTATACGCACGAGTATTCCGTTGAGACCTTTGGCACAGACTTCCTGTTCCGCGTGCGCTTGGACCTGGGCTTTAAGGTCAATCAGCGCATCAACGCCTACCTGCGCCAGATCGTTGGCGACCTGATGGCCTCGGGTGAGTTGCCGCCGCAGCACCACACCTACTCCATCTACGAGACGCGCGGCAACGTGGGCGACTTCCGTTTTTGCATGCTGCGCAAGATGCTTGCCCCCGAAACGGACATCAACCGCAATGACCACCGCGTGATGGCCATCAAGTACGCCGTCCGCCGCGCTTGCGGAAGCCCGGCGCGCTGGTACGGTCTCGAGAACTCTGCCATCATCATCGAGTACGTGCCGCTGTTTGCCCGCATGCGCCCGGCCGTTAAGCTCGTGCGCACCCAGGTGCCGCTCGAGGTTCAGATTGAAGAGGCCGAGGAAATGGAAGTCGACATCTTCTCGGACGACTTGGTCAACGGCAACGAGGCCGGTAGGGACATGAACGTCGATCCCACCGAGCTGCTCGAGAGCGTCGCCGATACGCCCGAACAGCAACAGCTCGACGGCCTCGAAAGTGAACAACTCAACGACGCCAAATTCTAGCGACGTCACAAATCAACGAAAGCGGCCCTGCACCTCACGGGAGATGCAGGGCCGTTTTGCATTGCGGTAAAGCTATCGGCTACGAACGGCGCGGCTCGGGAACCACGAGCCTATCGGGGCTCGCGCCCTCGGCATCCATCAGGCTCACGTAGCGAATCGACGGATCCCCATACATCGCGTAGTAATAATTGCCCGTGCGCGCGCTAAAGCATCCGGTGTAGATAGTCTTCTCGAACTTGCCATCGCCCATCCTGGACGCTCCCTCGATCATCACCACGCCCTCGAGCGAGCGGAACATGCGAACGACGTTTTCGGTCTCGCTCTCCTTTTGCGGGTAATTGGCATTGAGGTACGCCGCCTTTACAAAACGGCTCGGCGAATAGCAATCGCCCGGAATGCCGCGCATGCCGGCACCGGCTCCATAGGGCTTGAGCTCGGCGCCACGCCATGTCGCCGTCTGCGGAAAATCGCTTGTGGCGGTGATATAGGTGCGCAGGTTTTCCATGTGCCACGGAAAGGTCGGCTGGTTGGCAAGGGTGTCGACCGGATCGTCGTATACATGCAGGCCGTCAGCCATCATCTCGACCACGATGCTGCGCTGGCTGTCGCCGATAATCCAATGGAGCAGCGACACGCCCAGCCCCTCTCCGGCAGATTTGGCGACAATCACCGTGTCGCGCAGCGCGGCCTCGACCTCATCGACCGTCGAGAACGTCGCTGCCACCCACAGGGGGAACTCATAGGCCGCGATATTGGTCTTGCCGTCGACAGGGTCCTCGGCATACTCGGCATAACCCGGGAAATTGAGACCCGCCACGGCGAGGCCCGCATCGTTGCCGCAATCGAAGAACATAGGGTAGTTCCTGTAATCGATGCACATACCAATCACCGCGTGCGCCGCCGTCGCGTCGTCGATAAACGAATACGGAATGTGAAACCCGCGCGGCATCACGCGAACCTGTTGGCCGTAGTCAAAGCTCCAGTCGAGATTGCGGCCCAGATACATGTGGCCAGAATTATCGGTAAATCGAATACTCGTACACATAGCGCCTCCTAGCTTTACGTTCTTGCTAATTTCATTGTCTCCAAACAAAAAGGCGCTAAACACAAAAGCCCGGACATGACAACAATGTCACGCCCGGACTATTCAAGCAGGATAAACTCAACCAAGTTAACCCCGCAGGTCGTCTAAGGGGTCAAAGTGCCGCAGATTGCCAAGAAAGAGGAGCGAAGCGTACTTAAGGTACGCGAGCGACGATTGAGCGGCAAGGTGCGGTGCTTTGGTCCCCTTAGACCAACTTTCCTAGACAGTGATCGATCATATGCTGGATCATCTGTGCCTCAAAGCCCGCGTAGTCGCGGCGGCACTCCTTCATCTTGCCGTCGACAATCTGGTCAAAGGCAACCTTGCACTTGATATAGCGCGTGGACTTGGTGACCTCCTCGTGCGTCAGGCAGCTCTCCTCCATCTTGCTGGCGCCCAGGCCAAACACCAGACGGGGGTTGTAGAGCACGTGGGGCTCGCCGGCATCGTCCAGGTAGACGCAAACCTTCTTGGTAACGCCAATCTGGTTAGCGGCAAGGCAGCCGGCATCATCGAGCGACTTGATGGTATCGATCAGGTCCTGTGCGACCGACTCGTCCTCGACGGTCGCAACCTCGCAACGCTGGGACAGGATAGCCTCGTCGTGGCAAAGCTCTTTAATCATACGTTCCTCCATAGGGGTCGTTGTAACCGCTTAAGTATACGGTACCCACACATTTTCATGCGAAAAATACCGTCCGTCTGCTACAAAGCGCCGAACATCAACATGCGAGGAACAACAGCGTCGTAAAGGGGCTATAGTGGGTGAGTTCGTGTCAATCGGCCTAAACTCGGGGCCGAACAAGGAAAGGGTATGCATGGACGAACTATTTCACGTCAGCGAGCGCAAGTCCACAATCGGGACCGAACTCCGCGCTGGACTGACAACATTCCTGGCGATGGCCTACATCATCGCCGTCAACCCCGCGGTGCTCTCGGGCGCTGGCATCGATGCGGGAGCGCTCGCCTGCGCCACCTGCCTGGGCGCCGGCATCATGACCATCTGCATGGGCATCTTCGCCAACCGTCCGCTCGCCTGCGCGTCGGGCTTAGGCGTCAACGCGATGATCGCCGGAATCGCCACCACCGTCTGCGGCGGTGACTGGCACGTGGCCATGAGCGTCATCTTCCTTGAGGGCGTCGTCATCTTGCTGCTCGTGCTTTGTGGCCTGCGCGAGGCCATCATGGACGCCATCCCGGTTGTCCTGCGTCACGCCATCTCGGTGGGTCTGGGCCTGTTCATCGCCATGATTGGCCTGTGCGATGCCGGCATTATCACCGCTGGCGCCGGTACACTCGTCGGTCTGGGCGACATCACCTCCCCCACCTTCATCGTCGGCATCATCTCCATCCTGGTGACGGTCGCCCTCGCCTGCCGCAACGTCCCCGGCTCGCTGCTCATCGGCATCGTCGCCGCCGTCATCGCCGGTATCCCCCTAGGTGTGACCCAGGCTCCGACCGGCATCATCGCCCCGCTCGACTTCTCGAGCATCGGTGGCCCCATCGCCGACGCCGGCGGCGTGCCCGCCATCGTCAAGGTCCTTACCGACCCCACGCTCCTCGTCATCTCGTTCTCGCTGCTCATGAGTGACTTCTTCGACACCATGGGCACCGCGATGGCCGTAGCCAAGCAGGGTGAGTTCCTCACCGACGACGGCAACGTCGAGAATATCAAGGAGATCCTGATCGTCGACTCCGTCGCCGCCGCTGTGGGCGGTTTCATGGGTGTCTCCTCCATCACCACTTTCGTCGAGTCCACTTCCGGCGCTGCCGACGGTGGCCGCACGGGTCTCACCTCCGTCACCACCGGCGTGCTGTTCATTCTCGCCGCGTTCTTCTCCCCCATCGTCACCATCGTTTCCAGCGCCGCCACCTGCGGTGCCCTGGTCTACGTCGGCTACCTCATGATGAGCGAGGCCTCCGAGATCGACTGGTCCGACGTGTCGCAGGGTTTCCCGGCGTTCATGATTGTCGCCGGCGTGCCCTTCACCTACTCCATCTCTGCCGGCATTGGCCTGGGCTTTATCGCCTACGTGGTCGTCGCGCTCTTTAAGGGCGAGGCCTCCAAGATCAAGCCGCTCATGTGGATCGCAGCCCTCGCCTTCCTCGTCTACTTCTTCGTGGCGTAACGGCATAGTCTGCTAAAGCAAAACAACAAGGCGCGGAATCGCATCGAGCGGCTCCGCGCCTTTCTTTTAGCGTCTGCCCCCGTGTCAGCGTGCGACAATTGAGGCTGTCAATATCACAACACTGAGAGAAGCCTGCCTTGGAAGCGCATCATAAGCAGATAACCGTTTATTCAGAGTGTGCGGAAGGCGCGCCCGTCATCTATCTCCCCGTGGTTATGGGCAACGGTAGTGAAGTCTACGAGCGCTGCCGAGAGCTCGACTGCCCGCCGTTCACCCTTGTCGCCATTGGAGGGCTCGATTGGAATCGCGAGCTGAGCCCCTGGGAATGCGACGGAACTATACGAGATGCCGAGCCCTTTGGCGGACAGGCTGCTGGTTTTCTTGACGAGTTGTTGAAGCAGATAATCCCCCAGGCCGAATCATCGCTCCTGCAACCGCCCGCCTGGCGCAGCGTTGCCGGCTACTCGTTGGCGGGTCTTTTTGCACTGTGGGCACTTTGGCAAACAGATGTCTTTGAGCGCGTGGCGAGTGCATCGGGGTCGCTGTGGTTCCCCGGCTTTATCGACTACGCGCGCGAGCGCACGATGACGGCTACGCCCGACGCCGCCTATCTGTCGCTCGGTAAAAAGGAAACCAAGACGCCCAACCGCATGATGCGGCACGTACTCGACGATACGCGCGCGATGGAAAAGCTGTTTATCGAGCGCGACATCCCAACAACGCTGGAGCTCAACCCCGGCAATCATTTTGCCCAAACTGACCTGCGCATGGCGCGCGGCATCCACTGGATACTGACGCATTAAAAATGGCGTCCACGCGTACACACGCATGGACGCCATTTTTAATTTGGCTGAACGCAGCTACTATGCGACAGTCTCCTCGAGTTCAGATACGGTGGGCGTCGAGAACTGGGGCATGGATGTCCTTTCATGATGGAAGGGCGATCAGGCATATCGGATAACCTGCCCGAACGATACGATCCGAACCATTGTACGCGATACGCAATGCCTCGCACGCGCCGCCACCTGCAAACGGTAGCGTTACTTCCAAACGCGCTCGGCAATGCGCTTGACCAGCGCGATCTTTGCCCACTGCTCGTCCTCGGTCAGCTTGTTGCCAATCTCGCAGCTGGCAAAGCCGCACTGGGGCGACAGGTACAGATTCTCGAGCGGCACGTACTTTGCGGCTTCGCGGATGCGCTCGACGATAACATCCTCGTTCTCGAGCTCTGCCGCCTTGGTGGTTACCAAGCCCAGCACGACCTTCTTGCCGGGAGCGACGTACTTGAGCGGCTCAAAGCCGCCGGCGCGCGGCGTGTCGAACTCCAGATAGAACGCATCGACATTCTCATGTGCGAACAGGTACGGTGCGATGGGATCGTAGCCGCCTTCAAAAGCGTAGGTGGAGTGGTAGTTGCCGCGGCACACGTGCGTGTTGATAACCAGATCGTCGGGCTTGCCCTCGATGGCGGCGTTGTTGAGCGCCACGCCCAGCTCGCTTACCTTTTGCAGGTCAACCGGGCTCATGCCGGTTTTGGCGACAAAATCGGTGTCGCAGTAGATGCCCCAGGTGCAGTCATCAAACTGGATGTTGCGGCAGCCTGCTGCGTACAGGTCGGCGATCACCGTGCGATAAGCGGCTGCAATGGCGTCGGCAAGTTCCTCATCGGTCTTATAGACAGCGCGCAGGCTCTCCTGCTGGCCGTCGCAGCGGTCGAGCGTGACTTCGGAGAACGTCTGGATCGGCGCCGGAATGGTTTGCCGCGCGACCTGGCCCTCCCCCTCGAGCGCCTTGACAAATTTAAAGTGCTCGACGAACGGATGGTTCTCGCCGCTAATGGGACCGGTTACCACGGCGGTGTCGGCTGTGGTCTCCTCGTCGTGGAACATATAGCCCGTACGCGAGGTACGGCGTTCAATGCCGTTGAGCCCCCACATAAAGTCGAGGTGCCAGTAACTGCGGCGAAACTCGCCATCGGTAATCACCTGCAGGCCAGCGGACTTTTGCTTGTCCACCAGGTCGCGAATGGCCTCATCCTCGACGGCCTTAAGGCCGGCGGCGTCGAGTGTACCCGCAGCATAGGCGGCACGGGCGTCCTTCACGGCCTGCGGACGAAGAAAGCTGCCGACGATATCGGCGCGAAATGGCGCGTTCGGTTGAATCGAAGTGCTCATAGATATCTCCCTTTGCATTGGTTGCTTTGCTGGGACAGAGTATGAGCGCTCATATGACCATCGTAAAATATACGTTTATAACAGTTTGATATAGATGTTTCCTATATCAGTCTGGACTGTCATAAAGAGACTTGAACCGTGCGGAGCACAGCAGTCTAGATATGCTGACGAATCGCGTCGATATAGGCCCGACCGTAGCGCGTAAGCGTCGTGTTCTTGCGCGTGATGATGCCAATCTCCATGTACTCGTCCACGTCGAGCGGAATCGAGATAATGCCGGGGCCGTTGAGCTCGTGGCTGATCACGCCCGAGCATACCGTGTAGCCGTTGAGGCCCATGGCCAAATTGAACAACGTCGCACGGTCGCGCACGCGGATATTTTTGCGACGCTCGAACGTCGAGGTCAGCTCCTCGGAATAGTAAAACGAGTTGTAGCTGCCCTGCTCGTAGGACAGGAACGGGTAGTCTTCCAGATCCTCGAGCGTCACGCTGGAGCGGTCCGCCAGCGGATGGTCGGCGCAGACGAAGACATGCGGCGTGGCGCAGAAGAGTCCTTCGAACACGAGCTCGTTGGCCACCAGCATGCGCTCGATGACCTCGCGGTTATGCTCGGATAAGTACAGGATGCCCAGTTCGCTTTTCATATGCGCGACATCCTCGATAATCTCGTGAGTCTGTTCCTCGCGCAGGGTAAAGTCGTAGCGCGCGGCATCGAACTCACGGATCACATCGACAAACGCGTTAACGGCAAAGGAATAATGCTGGCAGCTCACACTAAAGTGCGGCACCTGCTCGGACGCGCCCTTGTACTTGCCTTCGAGCAGATCGGCCTGGTCGAGCACCTGTCGCGCGTAGCCCAAGAAGGTCTCGCCTTCCTCGGACACAATGACGCCCTTGTTGGTGCGCTCAAAGATGTGCACACCCATCTCGTTTTCGAGATCGCGAATCGATGCGGTAATCGAAGGCTGCGACACAAAGAGACGGCGCGAGGCCTCGGTAATGCTGCCGCATTCGGCAACTTTGACGACATATCTGAGCTGCTGGAGCTTCATGGCTGTCTCCTTAGCTGTTCGCGAGATTCGCGTCGGCTGCACCCTCCTGACGCATAAACGGCGGCATCTCCCCCGTCGCGGCGCAGGCGGCAATCTGATGCAGAGCCCCGGCGACCGCATCATCTGCCGCGGCGCCGATATGCCAGCGCGCGGCAGCCGTGACGGCCTCGTTGGCATTGGCGACTGCAACGGAGTTGGGAACGGCATCGATCATGGGCAGATCGTTATCGGAATCGCCAAATACGGCCACCTCGTCGGGCGTCAGGCCCAAGGCGCGCGCCAGCTCCAGCGCAGCGCAGCCCTTGTCCCAACCATCCGGAAGGATGTCGAACAGGCGCACTCGGTTGTTGGGAAACACAAGCGAGAGTTCCGGCATCTCAACGGCAACGCGCTCGCGTAGCTCCGCGAGCTCCTCACGCGAACGGGCACTCCAGATATTCGCCTTAAACACCGGCGCGTCATCGACGACGGGACGGCACGGGGCCTCTTCGCCTTTGAGCCACGCATTGCCGCCCGACTCCATAGCGCGACGTACACGCTCGGGATTGCTCGTCACGCAATAGGCATCGTTACCCCAAAAGTCATCGCCCAGGCTGTAGACTTTTAGAAATGTATCGTCGGTTTCTTGCTCCAGATAGTCAGCCAAACGTATCAGAGCATCGTTGTCGATTGCGCGCGAAGCGACTACTTCGCCGTCGACAAACATCACCTGGCCGTTACAGAACGCACCGGTCGAAAAACACTCGGAACGGTTTTTGAACATCCAGCCCATCGCGGACGGCTGACGACCCGAAACCGGCCCAAAGTGCAGACCCGCCGCCTGCATGGCATGAATACCCTCAATGGCGTAGTCGCTGGCGCCGTCATGCCCGGCTGGAATCAGCGTATCGTCCATATCGGTCAGCACAAGTTTGATCATAGAGTCCCCCAGTCATTTTCACCGCAACCATTGTAACGGTGCGCTAGTATAGGGAACAACAGATTCGATGCGGGAGTGCCGGCGGTGCAAACCACAAGGCTGAGAGGGCATGGGGCCCAATCCTTTGAACCTGTCAGTTAATGCTGGCGTAGGGAGCATGCCGCCTTTACAGGGGCGCTGTCTATGCACAGCGCCCCTTTTCTATGCCAAGGAGGCATGTGCAGTGATTGATTCGGAACAGCTTAAGCAACATATGGTCAAGGCCGTAGAGGAAATTCGCGCCACCAATCCGATGGCCGGCTCCATCACCAACACGGTGACGATCGACTTTGTCGCCAACGCACAGCTCGCCGTGGGCGGATCGGCCGCCATGGTCTATCTGCCCGACGAGGGCGAAGCGCTCGTTGCCGGCGGCGGCGCCATCTATCTCAACATGGGCACGCTCTTCCCTATCTACGAGCAGACGATTCCCCGCGCGGCGAAGGCGGCACACGACGCCGGCAAGCCCTGGGTGCTCGATCCGGTGGGCCTGGGTATCGGCAGCCTGCGCACCCAGCTGGTAAACGAGCTCAAGCAGTACAAGCCCGCCATCGTGCGCGGCAACGCCTCCGAGATTATCGCACTCGCCGGCCTGTGGGGTCTTGAGGGCGAGGCGGCTGATCTGAGCCGCGTGCGTGGTGTCGATACCACCGACACGGTCGACGCCGCCCGCGATGCCGCCGTGGCGCTCGCTCGCCACACCGGTGGCGCCGTTGTGGTCTCGGGCGAAGTCGACCTGATCACCGACGGCACGACGGTGGCCAAGTCCCACGGTGGCAGCCCGCTCATGTCCAAGATCACCGGCTGCGGCTGCTCGCAGGGCGGCGTGCTGGCCGTGTACGCCTGCGCCGCCGACCCGTTTACGGCAGCCGTCTGCGGCACCGCCGTCTACAACGTGGCCGGCACGCGTGCCGCCGCTGTCGCCGACGCCCCGGCAAGCTTTAAGGTCGCCTTTATCGACGAGCTCTACCGCGCGACCGCCCAAGACATCGCCGATAACCGACTCGAGCTCGAGGAGGCATAGGCCATGTCCGAGCCCGCAACCAATGCCGGCATGAACACGCTCGTCGCCGTGGCCATCGCCCCGTGCGGCACCGGCGATGAGCTATCCGCCGAGGTCGCCGAGGTCGTGCGTGTCATTCGCGAGAGCGGCCTGCCCAACCGCACCACCTCCATGTTCACCGAGATCGAGGGCGACTGGGACGAGGTCATGCAGGTCGTGCGCGACGCAACCTTTGTGTTGGCGAGCAAGGGCATCCGCACCGAAGTCGTGCTCAAAGCCGATATTCGACCCGGATTTACCGACACCATGACCGGCAAACTCGAGCGCATGGAAGCACAGATCAAAAAGCAGGAGGAAGCACGATGAGCATCCGCGACAACCTTGATATCTCGGCCTATCTGGTACTCGGCCCCGAAAACACGCTCGGGCGCCCCGTGGGCGATGTGGTGGCCCAGGCGCTCGACGCCGGCTTTACCTGCATCCAGGTGCGCTCCAAGGTGGCAAGCGCCCGCGAGATCATTGCGCTGACCGGCGACGCCGCGCAGGCAATCGCTCAGGCCGGCAAGACCGGTCAGGTCGCCTTGCTGATCGACGACCGTCTGGACTGTGTGCTTGCCGCACGCGAGCAGGGTATTGCTGTCGACGGTGTGCACGTGGGCCAAAGCGATATTCCCGTCGAGGTCTGTCGCAAGTTGCTGGGCCCCGACGCCATCGTGGGCCTTTCGGCCCGTTGCGAGGAGATGCTCGAGTACGTCAAGACCGCCGATATGAGTTTGGTCGACTACCTTGGCATCGGCCCACTCCACGAGACCGAGACCAAGCGCGACTGCGGACGCGCGGCCGACGGCTCTATCATCACCAAGAGCTTTGAGGACCTGGCCGCGCTCCATGCGGCAAGCCCCGTGCCCATCGTGGTGGGCGGCGGCGTCAAGACGGCCGACCTTCCGCAGCTCAAGGCTACCGGCGTCGACGGCTTCTTTGTGGTGAGCGCCGTCTGCAGTGCCGACGACCCCTACGCCGCGGCCAAGGAGCTCGTCGATACCTGGCAGCAGGCATAGGCTCAGGCCGAGCAGCTGATCCGCAGCCTCATATCTTCAGCAATGGAAAGCGCATCCCAGTTTGGACCTCCATTCCGGGATGCGCTTTCCACATGCGACCCTTACCCCGCCAGATACGCTTCCAACGCCGGCAAAGTCGCCTCCGCATCGCGGCGACCAATCTGGTAGATGCGCTCAAGTTCATCGGGCTCACGACACAGCGACGGCACCTTCACCGATTCGCTCGGACGCACCACAAAGATATCGCCGGCGGCCTCACGACGCGCCAAATCATCGAGCGTGGCATTGTAGACCTCATGCCGATGCTCGAGCGCTGCGACAAACTCCGGATAGTGATGGAACACGCGACGCAGCATGGGCATCACGCTGTTGGGCTGCTTCACAAAGCCCGCCGGCTGCGTGAGCACCACGATATTGCGGTCATACCCCTGCGCAAACAGCCATGAACTGGGAATAGAATCAGCAACGCCACCATCCAGATACTTATGCCCGTCAATAGCAACGGGACGCGTCGCCACAGGAATCGCCGACGATGCCCGGATCCACTCGATATCCCGCTCGTCGCCATAGGGCAGGTCGTGGTAGACGGCCTTGCCCGTCTCGATATCGGTGCACACGCACGTAAACCGCATGGGACAGGCGCGATACGCCTCCAAGTCAATGGGATCGCGCTCGATAGGCACCTCGTGATAGGCAAAATCGGCATTGAACATGTCGCCGGTTCGCAGCCAGCTTGCTACACCCGCATAGCGCTT
>CABTZA010000041.1 GCA_902489225.1 uncultured Collinsella sp. | reverse complement strand
CCCCTGATAGTTTGGGGTGAATGTTTTCTAAAGGGGGGTTTAAGTTTTTTGGGGAAGAATTTTTTCCTCTTTTACAAGCAGAAGACGGCATACGACGTATTGCGATGCAGTAAATCTGCTACACTAGTACAACATGCCTCCGTAGCTCAGGGGATAGAGCACCGCTCTCCTAAAGCGGGTGTCGTGCGTTCGAATCGCACCGGGGGCACCAGAAGAAATTGCAGGTCAGACGGTATAAATCGTCTGACCTGCTTTTGTATAGATAGGGCTAAATAGACGATAGAGGGGTGAAAAAGGGGTGAAAGAAAGTTCTATGATGAAAACAGCTCGCCTACATATTTCACTCCGATATTTCACCCAAATATCCGGTTTTCAACCCTTTCCACAGTCTGCGGGCTTATAAGAAGCCCTCCGACTATGGAAAGCGTTGAAAACCTAGGGTGACGTTGCTGTGAGAAGGGCGAGTTTCCAACAGCCCCCGGTGTCTCCGGGTTACACTTGGGACCCTCCGACACCGAGGACCGTTGAAAACTCGCCCTTCTGCTAGGCAGGCATTTTTTCTAAGTAGGCCAGTTGCTTCAGAAGCAGCTGGAGAGTAATTGACATTCCAAATATTTCCATGAAAGTGAAGTCTGGCTCGCCACCGTTTACAGAGGGAAGCATAATTGCCTGGCGTGCCATCCTTGTAGCATTGAACTTGTACAGATAGCCAAACTTGCTCTTTTGCTGCTGGATGGCGACTTTTAGGAAGAGGTAAATAAACTCGTTGCCCTTGTTGTTCTTGACGTGAAAGCGTTTAACGTCATCGGAGAAAATGCACTCATAGGGGTGGTAGAACCCAAGGCAGACGCCATTACCGTTATAGTTCACGCCAAGGACATTGTTGTCGAGCGACGAATTCTTATCAGCCGTAAAACCGGCAATCCCGTTGCTATTGTCAAGCGCCCCAATAAACGGTCGTCTTCCATACTTTCGGTTACGAGATTCCAAGCGCCTCCCGGAACGAATGTCGAATATTTGGCTGATTGAGTACGATTTCCAATCTCTTTCGTGCAGTGAGGAGTGGTCGAACTCGGGGTTATTTACTCTCTCTCTCTCTCTCTCGATGGAGGCGATGCGCTTCATCAGGAATTCGCGGCAGCGCTGGACTTGAATGGCTTCTCGCTCGCGGATGTAATCCTCCATGAACTGCCAATCGGGATTGCTGGACTCATCGATAGGAAGCATTACTCGTAGCAAATTGAGCCGTTTTAGGCTGATCGACCTTCCGTGGCCGAATAGCGTTCGCTGTTTAGAAATGGATGCGGCCACGAATTGCATGGCATATCTTGAGAGGTTTCCGATTGAGTCTCTTGGCCTTAAGTCCGTTACGTGGGTGTCGAGAGCGAACTCCATTGGTTGGTAGTACGCGAGACCCGCCCCGCCATCGCCGTCGTTGTTTAGAGTGATGGCGTGGCCACGATGAAGTCTTTCGTTTGGGATAGAGACAAAAGCCTTTACGCCGTTGTCGCAGTTGCGAGCGGAAATAAGTGGAACGTCTCCGACCTGAAGAGAGGTCATGTTTTTCTCGGTGCCGCGAGCCGGTTGAAATAAATCCGAGATTTTAAAGGGTGCCCAATCCCTGTTATTCAAATCGAGCATCGGGGCCCTCCTCGAAGAGATAGCTACGACCATGAGAAACCATGTCTAGCTGGAATGTTAGATAATCGGCTATTGCCTTCTCGAAATCCTCTTCGGTAGGTATCTCGTCGTTGAAGTAATAGAAGCTGTGCAGCCACTCGTCATCTGGCTTGACGGTCGAGCTGACGCAGAATTTCGATGGGGCGTCTTCGCGGCCGTTCCAAACGTCAAGAAGATGCTGCTTTCTGTCCTTTGCAGAGTCGCCTTCGACCAGGCCGACGTGCGCCCTTACCTCATAGCCATCATCCCTAAAGTCGATGAAACGGCATTCCTTTTCAGGGTCATGTGGTTCGCCGGCGGTGAACACGGCTATGACGGGATTCGTTCCGACCCCATAGAATGTATCGGTGTTGCACGTAATAACGCCTTCGAGGGTGTGATGCTTGAGGATGGAGACCTTGAACTCCTTCTCGGCTTTGCTTTTCCGGTCATGGATGACTGCGGAACGATGACCGCCGCTCTCGCACCTATTGTGAGAGAGTCGAGAAGACGTTCCACAAAAGATAGCTCGTATTGGCTTGGATCCGCTTTGGTTCCTTGGCTGTATGGAGGATTCATCAGCCCGACCGTTGCCCCTTTGAGCTGTATCTGGGCCGGGTTTTGCTTGAGGAAATCGCAGCATTCGAGGTTACTGTTTCCGTCTCGCCTAAGAATCATGTTTGCAGCCGCGACTGCAAACATGTTGCTTTGGAGCTCGATGCCGTGAAGGCGCTTTTTCTTAATGTCTTTGCGTTGCTGCTCGCTGGTTGCAGAAGAAAGCATGCGATGCATGGCGGCGATGAGAAATCCCGCCGTTCCGCATGTTGGGTCAAGCACCGTATCTGTGGGCTTAACATCAACGAGCTCACACATAAGGTCGCAGATGTGCTTTGGCGTGAGTACGATGCCGAGTGTTTGGCCGTCCCCGCCGGAATAGCTCATAAACTCGCCGTAAAAGCGACCTATGAAGTCTTCAGAAGTCTGCTGGTACTTGATGCTTTTGAAAACGTGTTCGTTAAGGAAGTTCGTGTAGTAGTGCAACGGGGTCATCCCTAGGGTGTCATTGACCTCGTTTAAGCGAAAGCTTGTTTGAACAATGCCGAACTCAGCAAGAAGCTTGTTTTTCTTCACATCTGGCCCGACGTTGGAGCGCGTGAGTCTTCCACGAATGGCGTTCATCAGCTTATCGCCGTCGCGCATGCCTTCGGTCTGGTCCCCGGTAAGGGAATCGATTGAGAATCCGCCGTATTCGATTTCATCCAAAGCTAGAAGAATCCCCGCTACCACAAGAGCCTTGTCTTGGTCCTTGATGGAGCCGTAGGTGCGAAGATATTCGTGAAGCTCTGCCGCATCCTTGAGAATTTGTTCGGTGGTCTTCTCGACGTCGGTTGGTTCGTCAAGAACATACCGTGTGTAGTATTCAACGATGTTGCTCGGTGAGAGCCAAGTGAACGATTCGAGGTCTGGGAGCCTCTTGTAGCCTTCTCGGTCATTCACGAACACGGGAGATATGGTGTGATGCTTGGAGTCCCCTGAAACCCCAACGGCGAAGACCTCAGTGAAAGGGCTCTTCTTTGCGATGTGCGAGGCGTAGTGATAGGCACCGTTGACGGCATAATCGGTAACGGCCTCGGTGCTCATGTCGAGGATGTCAGAATCTGTTAGCTTTTCATGTCGGCTCTGGCTCGCCTTATCTTCGATGACAAGAACAAAGCGGCCAATTTTCGAAACGTATTCAGGATAGCCAGCGTTTCCCGTTCCGCGCTTGGATGCGTCCTTGAGGGCGTTGTCGATTTCTTTGATGCTGCTCCCCTGTGATGTGAACTCAATATCACATTCGGTGAGCCTGTCGGCAACCCAAAGGTCGAGTGCGGCTTCTTTCCTGGCCATGTGAAATCCTTTGATAACGAGCTGGTGCGAATTGAATCGCGACAAAGATATCCAACAGTTTAACCTCCGGCTATAGAGCAAAGGAAAACTACTTCCAATCGGAATTATCGAACGGTAGCGATTCGAGGTTGTCACGTAGCGATCGGCCTTGAGGCCGATGGGTCCCGCTTATGGGCGGGACCCCCGCGACGCATAGCGTCGCTCTCGCTGCGGCTCCCTGGCAACGCTCCCCAGGGTCGCGTTTCGTCCGCCTCCGCTCACGCCGGCCCCACCCGGCGAACGGCTGCGCTCGATGGCTTCCGGAAGTCGCCATCGCTCCGCCGTGGTCGCCGGGCGGGGCCTCTCGCGCCGGGTCGCCGAGCGCCGTCGTACGACGCTCCCCAGGGTCGCGTCTCCTCGGCGTCGGCTCAGCCGGCGCTCACCCGCCCGGGCTCGCGTTGCCCCTGGCAAGTGGCTCGCTCCGTGCGGGCAAGATATGGATTCCGTTGCACGGAATCATCTTGCCGCCTGCGGCGGGGGCGAACCGCTCCGAAGTCGCTCTCGCCAAAAGGGGCCGGGACGCCTGTTGCGTCCCGGCCCAAATGCTCAGTCCCCTCGCCCGTTCTGGTTCTCGAGCGCCCTGCGCTCAAGCTCCCAGAACGCCCTCATCGCCGTCGCTATCCCGCGCAGCGTGAAGCGGACGACGAGGTCGGTCGAGCGGTCGACCGCGAAGCCGAGCCTGCCGCCGTTGACCTTCCGCACGGCCCCGAGGGCCTTCGAGAAGAATCGGTACTGGAGGCTCCCGCCCTTCGACCTGGCGAGCTCGATGCCGTCCCGCCTGAGCCGCCGCTCAAGCTCGCCCATCCGGTCGGGGCAGTCGCGCATGCGCCCGACCTCCTCGATCCGGCGGGCGACCGCGACGCGGATGCGGGCGTTCTCCGAGCGCTCGGCCTGCCCCTTTCGGGCCATGTCGCGCTCTTCCGTGCCGGGTTGCCTCGCGTGGACGCGCGAGTTGGCCTTGCCACGCTCAAGCTGCCTGAGGCCGTATCGCTCGTCCAGGGCACGAACGGTCTTCACCCGCGCCTTTGCCGCCTTTCGCGCGGGGCCCTCGTCGAGCCTCCGGCCGGTTTCCAGATCACTGCGGTTGATGCCGAGGTGCACGGCGTAGCGGTCGGTGGCGTCCGCGCGGCAGCGCTCGCGGTGCAGCACCATCACGACTTCCTGGTTGGGGTAGCGCTCGGCCACGTACTCCCTCGCGTAGCGCATGCACAGCTCCGGCGTCATCTTCCCGCCGTTGAGGTCGCACTCGTCTGGGAGGAACCCGAGTATCTGGTGCTGCATGTAGGTGCACCTGGCACCGGCCTTGCCGGGCCTGTCGTGACCCATGGCCGCCCTCGTGTCCGCCATCTCCTGGAACCAGCGGTCGTCGTCGATGATGTTCTGCGTGCCGTGGGCGAGCGCCTTGTCGCGGTCCCAGGAGAGGTAGTCCTTGAGTCTCGCGAGGTGCTTCTCGCTGCAGACGCTCGTCTGCTTTATCGCCGTCATGGTCGCCTCCCTAGTCGAGCGAGAGCCCGCTGAATTTGCCGCCCGGCTTGCTCCCGTTCTTCTTCTCCGGCTCGGGCCACTTTGGGCACCAGGTCGAGGCCTCCTCGCGCATCTTCCCAGCAGCTGACTCGTCGAGGCGGCGCTGGTAGGCGCGACGGTTCTCCGCCTCGTGCTCGGGGGTCCCGAGGTCGAAGTGCTCCCTTGTGGGCGTGTTGGTGCAGTCGGTGACGGGGGAGCGGAAGACGCCGGCTCGACATGCGGGCATGCCGTTGTCCGCGTGCTTCACGACGATGATCCCGTCCCGGTCCGGGGCCATGTCGCGCCACTCCCAGGGGTGTATCACGTCGTCGGCGCTCTCGCTGTAGGACGTCGAGGGGGACGTGCCTGACGCGGCCCTGCCGTTGCTCGTGCCCTGCGTGTGGCGCGTGGTCTTGCCGATGAGCTCGGTGAAGTACCGGCGGTCCTCCTCCTCTGCGAGCTTCATGGCGACCTTCACACCGCAGTTCGCGAGGATTTTCCTGCGGCCGTCTCTCTCGCCATACTTATTGAGCTGGGATACGTCTTGTGTCGCGCCGACCCAGAACGTGCCGTAGCCGCGCGCCAGACTGAGGAGGGCGGGCAGGCACTCGACGCGGGGCAGGTTGCCCCACTCGTCGCCGAGTATCTGCACGGGGCGGGGGAGTTTTCCGCCGTTCACGTCCGCGACCGCCTGGACCGAAGCCCAGAGCTGCGAGAGGAATATCGCCGCTATGCAGTTGTAGGGGGAGCCCTCGTCGAGCACGTGGAGGAAGACGGCACTCTTCTCCGTGAGCACCGTTCGCGGGTCGATGTCGGAGCCAGAGGTCATCCATGCGACCGGCGCGGACGAGAACGGGCGGAGTGCCACCTTGAGCGTCGAGAGGATGCTCCTGAGCTCGTTGCCGCCCGAGGAGACGAACTGCGACGCCCTGCCCTTGGCGGGGTGACCGCTCGGCAGGGAGCGGAAGACGGCCTTCAGGGGCTCGGCCGGGTCGTCGCCCTCGGCCTCGGTGCCACGGTCCAAGACCTCGCAGACGGTCGCGAGGTGCCTCGATCCCTCGGGACACTCGTCGGACATGGAGACCAGCAGGACCAGGGCCGAGAGCAGGCCCCTGGCCGATGCCGTCCAGTGCGAACCCTTGCCCTTCTCGTCATCCTGCACCACGAGCTCCGCGATGGCGTCCGCCGCCTGCTCGGCCTCCTGGTCGCGCCCCTCGGCATGGAGGTCGAGAACCTGCTTGAGCGGGTTGAACCTCTGGCCGCGATAGGGGTGCTGCGTATCGAGCAGGAGGACGCGGTAGCCACGACGGGCAAGCTCGTCGCCCGTCAGCTCTATGAGCTCGTTCTTCACGTCTGAGACGACGAGGGTCGCGGGCTCGGAGCCGTTGGAGGCGTCGCCGTAGGAGAGCAAATCTATAGAGAGCAGATACAAGAATCGACTTTTGCCTGACCCCGTGGCCCCTGACACGAAAACCATCTTCTTCGGCTCGTAGAGGTAGCAGGGCTTGCTGCGGTGCCTGGTGAATCCGTAGACGAACCCGCGTGACGAGGGGCTCGTCGAGCCGTCCCAGTTCATGGAGCCCTTCACGACCTCGCGGCCCGTCTTGATGCGGGCATCGCCGAGCACGCCGCCGTCCTCGGCCCGTGATTTGAGGGCGCTTGAGTAGGCGATGAGGGTGCAGGTGCAGAGCGTGAGGAGGAGGGTTAACAGGGCTCCGAGGGGATGGGCGGCGAACCCGCCCGCGAGCCACCAGCCGAAGACGGTCTCCGCGTCGAACTTTGTGGGAATTGCCGATGCGTCGAGTCCGTACCCGGCGACGAGCATGTCGATGGGGGCGGCGAGTGCGGGGCATGCGAGGATCGCTAGGAAAAGGGATGATAGGAGCGCTGTGAGCATCTTGGTTTTCATGATAGTTCTCGATTCTTGGAGATGAGGTTTGAAAGCTGCGAGGCCGTGCTCGACACCAGTCGGACGGCCTCCGTGAGCTGTCGGGCCGTCTGCGCATCCACGCCATAGGCGTTTGCGGCATGGACAGCCTGGTTAAGGTTTCCGCCCTGCTTCTTCATCTGGTGGAGGATTTGCCGCAAGGTCGCCTCGTCGGCGATCTTGACGGGCTTCTGCCCGATGCGGAGGGCAGCTTCGCGCATGAACGTCGATGGGGCCATGTCAAAAGAGGAGGAGCGCGCCATGATGACGGCACGCTCCTCCTCGGTCATTCGGACGTTGATATGCGCAGTCTTGCTGTTGCCGCGCATGGCCTAGCCCTCCTGGTCATAGAAGGTGGCATGGGGCGCGTCGAAGGTGAGCTTGGCGCTCCCAAGCGTGCCATAGCGTGCCTTAAGGACGCGAACGAGCAGGGGACGAACATCTAGCTCTGAGTTGTACCTCCGCTCCTTCTTGTCCCTGCCGTCGACCTGCAGGAAGAGAGCGTTGTCGGAGCCGTAGTCGATACCCTGCGAGCCAGCGAAGACGTTGAGCTCGGTGTTCGCATCGTTGTACTTATCGCGCGCGACGCTGCTTATCAGGAAAACGGGGACGTCATACGTCCGGGCGATGTTGCCCAGGGCTTGGACGCAAGCGGTGATGACAACGCGTTCTTCCGCGCGAACATTGAAATTGGTTGCTGCAATGAGTTGAAGGTAATCCACAAAAACGGCAGGGCGCTGCCCACGTTCGTGAATGCAATCACCGATGCAACGCCCGAGATCTTCCATGGACGTTTGGCTGTCCATGATGCACGAGTTAGGTGCTACGGTCTCGGCGTAGATGGCGCAGGCGTGCTCAAATGCCTCCCTCTTCTCGGGGATGGTCCCGGTCGCCTCGGAAAGGCTGAAGTCTCCATTGCCGAGGCGCGTGATGCCCTTCTGGGCGATGCGATACGCGGGGAGTTCCGCGGAATAGAAGACGGTGGGCACGCCTTGGGATGCGAGGTCGTCGGAGATGGTCTTGAGGAGCGTCGTCTTGCCGGCAGCGGGTGCCGCTCCGACTATGGTCAGGATTCCGGGTACGACGCCTCCGATGAGCTTGTCGAGAGAGGGGAGGCTGCGTATATGAGCCATGGGCTTACGCCCGTTCATTTCCTCGATATAGGTCTTGAGCTGATCGGCTTCGACGTTGAATGAGCTATTGGCTACAGGCTGCACGGATCCGACACCTCCAACTCGTGAAGGTACTCAAAAAAGCTGGACTCGATGACGAAGAGGCGGCTATGAAGCTTGAGGCAGCGACCGCTCTCTTTCATGAGCGATGCGGCGGCAACCTCCCCAAGCCCGGTCAACTCACGAATCTCGGTGACGCCGAGCAGACGCTCGCGTCCCAGAACGACGCGAGGAGGAGCGGGTACGATACCCGCTTTGGGAACAGCGGAATCTACCATGGTAGAATCTCCTTTGGTCTGCTCACTCCTCCCCACCTCAGTTTGGCGACTAGAGGGGAGGGGTGGGCGGCTTTTTGTTTCTATGGCCTTCTTCGGGCACCTCCATTCCGGCATTCGCTTATCTGTGCAATTCGATGATACTGCTTCTGGCAATCGAGGCGCTGAAGATTCAGAAAAGATTCTGAAAAGTTTCGGATAAGCGCTTTTACCTCGAAAAACAGGGTTATACTTGCAATGAAAATCGATTGGAGGATGAAATGGAACGTTCCAGGAAACCGAAAAAACGAAAGTTTGGGACGACCGTCCTTGAACAGACCGATGACAACATCAGCATGTTCAAGGAACAACATCCGCAAGAGTTTAAGACTCCGGGGGAAGTGGTCGACCTTCTCGCGAGTCTCTGTCTCCGCGTCAACAAGGGTGCGGCTGCAGAGCTGAGTGCTTTTTGTGCGCAGCGGGTCAAGTCTATTCAGGATGAGCTTAGTGGATATGGCGATGCTGAGTCCCTGTCGCTCGCTGCCGACGATTTAAATGACAAGCTCTCTTATTACAAGGCTCTTCGTAACCATATGCTGCGATTTGTTCCGCAAGACAGCCTTGTTGATAAGGGGCCGTCAATGAAACGCGTGGACCTGCGAGGTGGCTCGTATCTCGTTGTCCCTGACGATTGGCCTGTGGTCAATGAGCCAAACGCCTCATCATGCGACTATGCTTTCGTCCTTGAAGTGCGGAACGCAAGCGATGCAATTCCGCACTATGTTTATCTTTCCTCAAAGGAAGCCTGTCCTACGGATGAGGTGCTTAACGCAATAGCTGATAAATGGCCGGGGATTCGTGATGTCCAGAGTTCTCAGGTCGAGCCGATCTATGACAAGGACGGCGCGATTCTGAATACCGACGAATGGACGAAGGCACCTATAATCGGCGTCTTCCCCATTCGCGACGCCTCATCGTTTTCCTGGGAGGATAAAGCTCCATATGGAGCGATGATCTATCGCCATTAGTCCATCTATGTTCAAAGCAAGGGAAGGGCCGGGTATATCTCGGCCCTTCCTTTATGAATTGCTCTCTTGGGAAATGAGCTCGCCGAAGGCATCTGCTGCCTTACGATCGTTTGCCTCGATGGCGTGGGAGTAGATGGAGAGCGTCGTACTTGGAGATGCGTGTCCAAGTCTTGCCTGGACAGTCTTCACGTCTGCGCCTTCTCCGATTAGGAGCGTCGCTTGCGTGTGCCGCAGGGCGTGGGGGACGAGCCCACTGTATCCCGTGCCCCTCACGTGCTCTTTGCCGTTTCGCTGGAATCTTCTGGTGATATTGTTGTAGCTCCCAAAGCCGTTATCGACGCAGAAGTCGCGGAACCATCGGTCGAAGTTGTGGCCGTCTACGTTGACGACTGTGGCGTATATGTCATCCTCGATCGTGACGACCTTTATGCCGTTAACGATAGGCGTCTTGTCGTCCTGATCGAGAGTGTATCGGTTGAGCTGCGCCCGCTGTTCCAGCTTCCATTTGCTGAGATAGCAGGCCAGGGAGTCGTTGATTGCTATGGTGCGTCGGCTCATCTTCGATTTTGGCGGTCGGAGAGTCTTGTCATTGGTGAACTGCTTCGACACGCTCAACGTGCGCTGCCCAAGATCGATGTCGCCCCAAGTCAAGCCGAGCATTTCGCCGCGTCGGAGACCACATTGGAGCAAGAGCATGGTGCCCGTTGCCTTGGCCGACAGTGGTTCATCCATGAGGCAAGACAGAAATCGTGAAGCCTCGTCTGCCGTAAGCGGAGTTCTTTCCCTGTAAGTTGGTTTGGGAAGCTTGACTGGTGTGCACGGGTTGCGAAGGATGAGCTCGTTGTCCACGGCATCCTGAAGAATCTGTCGGAGTTTGACGTGCGTTCCGTGCAGCTCGGCTTCCGACATTCCCTTTTTGCGGGCGTTTGCGTAGATGTGCCGTATATCGTCAGGGTGGAGGTCGGTAAGTCGAATATGGCCGAACATCTCTTGAATGTGGCTAATATAGTTGCCCTCACGGGCATAGGCGAGCGGTGACTTGAGGCTCTCTTTCCTTAGTTTGTGGAAGTTCCTGGCGTACTCTGCGACGGTGAGGTTTCTGCTGTCACGGACGATACCGGAGTTCAACTCCTCCTTGTATTCTTCCAGGGCTTTGCGGAGCATTGCCTGTTGTGTGCGTCTACTCACACCTTCGCAGTGCAGCGTTCTCTTGGATGAGTAGGCGTATTTGCCGGTCTTGGGGTCCTTGCCGAGGTTGAAGCGGTATTGGAACACCCCTTCTTTAACTTGATATACGCTGCCGTTTCCGACGACTCGTGGTTTGGTGCTCATGGTGGGATTCCTTGGGATTAGGCTAGGGGCAAGCCCTTAAAGGCTTGCCCCTAGCCTAATCCCAAAAATCTACCCAAGCAAGAGTATCTGGGTAGAATTAGGGTAGAAAGTTTTTGAAGCCTATATCTCGCGATTCTTGAAACATGCCGTTTTACATGCGGTTATATGAAGTTGTATAAAATTATAAAACACCAGCTCAAATAGAAATACAAGACCTCCTAAAGCGGGTGTCGACGGTTCGAATCCGCCCGGGGGCACCAGGGAATATGACGGCGTCGCGAGAGCGGCGCCGTTTCTGGTTTGTGGGGGCCGCCGGCGGATTCGGGCCGTCGACGCCCGCGTCACCAATATGGGTCGCATTTCGTCTAGCTCCGCCCGCGCCACCCTTCCCGTCGCCCGCACCATCAGGGCTGCATCGGTTAGAATCGTGTGTGCGACGTATCCCGTGCGCGGGCGGCCGAAGACTTGATCGGAGGTCCCCAATTGCTGAAATTCCTTAACGCGCTCGCCGCCCTTGCGACGGTCGGCACGTTCATCATTGCGTTTCTTGATTCGTATGAGGTTCGGTTTAAGGTCCGTAGGCGCACGCGCGGTGCGGACGGTTCTCGGCGTTTGCGCCGCAAGCGCAAATAAAAACGGCCGGGGTTGCAGCCCGGCCGTTTAACACGTTAGAAAACTAGGCCGCCCGCGCTCCTTAACACTTACGCGGGGTGCGTCGTTTTCTAGAAACATTCTACCCGTCCGGCTGCGGGTCCGTCCACATTTTCCAAATCAAATCACCAGATGTCTACTGAGACACGTAAAGCGCCCGCTTGCTGGGGGAGCAAGCGGGCGCTTCTGAGCGAATGTGTTTGCGGTCTAAGCCGCTCGAAGCAACAAGCGATCGACGTTAGTTGCTAGACTCGGAGTCGTCGCCGGAACCGGAGATAGAAACCGTCAGCGTGATCGTGCTGTCGGTGGACTGCTTGCCGGTGGGGGAGACACCCGTAACGGTGGCGTTTTCGTTGCCACTCACGGGGTTGCCGTTCTGATCGCAGAATGCGATGTTGTAGAAACCGGCGTTGTTGAGCGCGGT
>CABTZA010000040.1 GCA_902489225.1 uncultured Collinsella sp. | reverse complement strand
CTCGCCCGACCAGATGAGGTCGTATGCCTTGTTTCGGCTCGCCCTCATGTACTCCTGCATCTCGATCACCGTCATCCATTCGTCCCGATCTTGGCTTCCCTCGGGCGCGGCGCATTCGGCTGTGCGTGCCATGGTTCCTCCAATCTTCCCGTGCGGCACCGCGCGAGCACACCGCACGGCACCGTGTCCCTTTTCGTCTGCGCGACGATTGAACCGCCTGATGTCGATTGGTGAGCACGGCGGGAGCGGAGACGGGTCGAGATGGGTCGAGCTGGTCGTGCCTTCACGAAACGGCCATGAGCCGCGTGCCTTAGCTCTCAGCTAAGTCCCTGAAAAGTAAAAGGCGCCCATGCGGGCGCCTGCCTAGTAGCTGGAGTTGTTCGGTTGTGGTCGGAATGCTCGTCTTCCGCGGTGCTGTCGTCCGGGGTCCGGCATCTGTCGTTCGCCTCTTCTGTCGTGTTTGATGTTGCGTGTTATGCGAGCGACCTTGCGCGGGCCTGCTGGCCCGTTGCCCCAGGTGCACCCGGATAAATGGTACCCATCCGTTGGAACATGGACATCGCGGGAGGGCTGTTTGGGCAAGCTAGGATGGATGAGCGGCTGGGTTCTAAATGCAATAATTCGAGCTAAAGGGCCTTGTACTCTCTTTTGTAAAACGCGAGGGTGCAATAAACTCGACGATCCCCCTGAACCTTTTCTGAACGAATCGGCTCTTAGGCGGTATGACGCGACACGCATCGGTAGTGCTCGGACTGGGTTAGTCATCGAGTGGGTATAGAACATACGTTCTGTATAACGTTATAGCACCAGGTGGCAGGCGTAGTTTCAATCGAAGCTACGCCTGCTGCTATATATGGGTTGATGGTGGTATCAATGACCGCGATGCTTCTGTTTGCGCTTCAGTTTTCGCTGCTCGAAGCGCGCCTCCGCCTCATCCGCGCGACGCTGGCTTCTTGCTTGAGCCGATTTCCGCTTCATCGTCTCCCGCTGATTCGCGAGCGCCTGCTGCGCCTTGGTGCTCATCGCCGGCTGCTTGAGGGCTTTCGCCGCCTCGCGGGCGCGTCGCTTGGGGTTCTTCGCGGGCTTGCTCGCCTCGGCCGGACCGTGGCAGAAGAACGAGAGCTTCGCCCATTTGCTGACAACGAATCGCAGGATCTCCTCATTGGACGGTTCTGCGCCGAAGACGATGCGGGCGGCGCCGTATCTGCCGTCCTCGACGTGCTCCGCCAGCCCGACCCAGAATTGGCCGTCGTGATATACGGTCAGGGTGGACGACACGCTGATCTGCATGGCTGGTTCCTCCTTTATGTAGATGACCATGCAGAGAAGGGACAACCAAGGAGGCAGGTTACTGATGCGGACTCCCGCACGCCCACGACTACCCGACGGGGACTGTGTTTTCATCTCTGGTGCCCGCATTGTAGCACGCGCGGATTCACGATGTTGATTGCCGGCGCCTAGACGGAGATGAAGGCGGTTCGATCTAGGTCAAGCCGGTCGCTCGTTCATGAAGCGGCCGATTCCCTGAAAATAAAAGGCGCCCACGAGGACACCTACAGGCTATCTTCGAACTACTTGGTTGGGGCAGACGGAGGAAAAAAATAGGGCAGAATCGCTCTCACGATCCCGCCCCGCAAACCCGAGGGTTTCTAACTGGCTCCATTATTCCGGGCTTCTCAGTTCTGTCATTGACCCAGGTATCATCCGTCTCCTATAGCGAGTGAATATAAAAATAGGGCAGAGTCGCTTGCGCAAGTCCGCCCCTAAAACCGTGAAGGTTTTGCTATCTGCAGGCTATTCTACCAACCCGAGCGATTCTGTCAACCTGCGAAGGAACTCGAGCGCGGAGCGAGCTGCGGCGTCGGGCCCCTTGTCGGGCAGCGCCTCGGTTTCGCCGTCGGCCCTGGCGAACATCTCGGCGAGCTCGGATGCGGCGCGCGAGCGCGAGGAGCCCTCGGGTACCAAGCCGGAGTGCGCCACGAGCACGGTCGCGACCTCCTGCATGGCCGTATTCCCCATCCACTTCCTCCTGGTCGCCTTGGGAATCCCCACGGCGGCGACCCTTCGGGAGACGCCGCTGGACGCCGAGCCCCGGGCGGCGCCCCTCTCGGCGAAGCAGTTGATCAGGCACGAGCCGTGCGCGGCGCAGTTGCGGACGGACTTCACGCGCTTGAGGTCGTAGTGGGAGGCCTCGAGGCGCCTGTCGCCCCATCGCCTGGCGCAGAAGCGCACGAAGTCGATGAGGGTGCCGAACGAGGTGAGCTCAAGGAAGGCCCAGGCAGGCATGTCGCCGGAGTACTTCGCGTAGAGGCTCGAGCTGTAGGGGCTGCGGCCGCTCATCTTGAGCTCGCGCAGGCGGTACTCCCTGTTTGCAGTGGTAAGCGATGCCATGTAGTCGGCCACGATGGCGTAGCCGTCCTCTCCACGGTCCTCCATCTCGCGAAGCAGTGTCACCTTCTGGAAATGCTCGATGTCGAGCGTCATGCCGAGCAGGGCGTGGCGCAGCTCCTGGTCGAGCGCCGCGAGCAGGCGCAGCTGGCCGAAGTCGAGGTCTACGTAGCGGCCGTCGCGCGGGCCTCCCTCGTATTTCGAGAAGAGTTTGCGGTAGGATGCGAGCTTGAAGAAGTTGCACTTGTCGCGCAGGTAGTCCGCGGCCTCTTCCTCGGAACACAGTTCGAAGGCTACGCCCTTCTGCTTGAGGTGCTCTATCTGCTGCTCGATCGTGAGGATCGGCTTCCTATCGTGGGGTTCGGCCATGCTCGGTCTCCTGTCATTGATTTGAGAATCCTATTCTACCAGCATGTTTGCCCTGAATCCTGAAGGCCCGTTCGCCAACTCATAAGCAAGCCACCTGAGACTACTCACTTTGTTCACGAATGGCGAAGACCTGCGACCTGGGGTTTTGCAAATGGCGCGCAAGCCACCCGCGTTAATTCACTTGCGATTGCAGCTGGCGGCTTGCGGGCAAAAGGGCGGTTGAGTTTCAAAACGGGCGTTTTCGGCGCCATCGAGCCTCCAAAGGCGACCCGCCGCGCACTTTGGGACAAAAACAAAAACTCAAAGCCCTGAGTTTGAAAAAAGTTTTTGAGGTTGTCCCAGCTTTTGTCCCCGAAGCCGACGAAACGCGACATCGCGTCATTCGGCGGCACGCGTTCCGTGTCGATGCCGAAAACTGGGTGTAACTGGAGTGACGGGACGGCAGAACCGACGCCATCGAGTGGGAATGACGAAGGGGTGCATTTCCCCAGCCGTCTTTTGGTTGTTTTTGGATTGATTCTCTTAGCATTTCTTACGTCCGATTATGATGGTTTACACGCAAGCCTTTTGTGACTTGTATGCGAGATTCGGATGGCTCCTGCGACTGCGGGAGCCATTCTTTATAGGCGAGTCGTTAAACCGCAGCTTCAGCTCCTGGAACTCGACGTCACGACCGGTGAGGGAGAGCGTCGCGTACTCGCTTGCTCTGCCCTGCTTGGCGAGCACGAAGGTCGAGTCCGCGCTGCCGGTGGTGCACGTGGTGCCCGACACGGTGTTGAAAACGTCGTCGTCGCCCGTCTTGCGCGTGTGGTGCACCGCGAGGATCGCCAGCCCATACTCGTCTGCGAAGCCCTTGAGCGCGCGCACCTTCTGCAGGGTGTCGACGATCACGAGACCGGTGTCCTCGTGCCCCTCCGCGAAATCGTCCAGCTGATCCACGAGCCCGTCGGCGATGCTTCGCGAGTTGAGCGCGAAGCAGAGGCGCTCGCTCGCCGTGTCGGAGAGGCCCCACATGCGGCCCTGGATGCGCGCGAGCGTGTCCTCGAGCGCCAGATAGAGCACGCCGCACCGGCGCGTGGCATAGCCCCAGAAGGGCCTGCCAGCGCTCACGGCGAGCGCTAGGTCGAGCACGAGCCAGCTCTTACCGATCTTCGGGGCTCCGGTGAGCAGGTGCAGGCCCGCCGGCATCAGGTCCTCCACCACCCACACGGGCTCGCGGCGGGGCTGCTGGATGAGCCAGTTGGCATCGACGGTCTGAAGCGGCTCGACCACGTCAGTCGCCCCGCTCCATGCTCGCCATGGCGTCGTCGGCCATCGTAGCCTCGGGGATCGCCTCCGGGCTTCCCAGCCCCTCCAGCGTGCGCGCCAGCACGCCCATGGCCTCCCGCAGCTCGAGCGGCACCTCGCGGGCGTCGTCGAGCCGCCTGAGCTCTCCCAGGACCTCGCGCGATGTATCCTCCAGGGCCTCAGCACCCGCGAGGAGGGCACCACCACGACGTCGCGGCAGAGGAGCCGCCGCATTGTAGTCCTGCTTGGAAAGCCCGCCCAGCGCCACCAGCGCGTCGAGCTCGCGCGCCTCCTCGTCCGACGCGCGGAACGCCACCGTGCGGCTGCGTCAGCGCCCGCACCTGTCGTTGCTCCTCATGCTCATCTCTTTCCTCCCGCCTTCTCGAGGTCCGCCGCCATGCTGGTCTGCACGCTCGGGAACATGTGCGCGTACGTCAGCGTCACCTCGCTGCTCTCATGCCCCAGCCTGTCGGCGATCGCCACGGCAGAGTAGCCCATGTCGATGAGCAGCGACACGTGGGAATGCCGCAGGTCGTGGATGCGGATGCGCTTCACGCCGGCGGCGCGCGAGCCACGGTCCATCTTGTGGTGCAGGTAGCCCTTCGTGAACGCGAAGACGCGCTCACTTGCGCCCTTCGGGAAGAGCTGCAGGTGGTCGCGCACCTCGTCTGCCAGAAACCTGGGCATCAGGATCCTGCGCTCGGACTTCTTCGTCTTAGGCGATGTGACAACGTCTCTGCACTGCAGGCGCTGGTAGCTCTTGGTGATGCTCACCATGGGGCGCGCGGGGTCGAGGTCGAAATTCGCGGGCGTGAGCGCCAGCAGCTCGCCCACACGCACGCCGGTCCAGTACAGGACCTCGAACGCCAGGAACGAGTCGGGCTTGTCCATAACCTCGCGCGAGAACTCCAGGTACTCGTCCTTGGTCCAGTAGAGCATCTCGCCGGCGCGCTTGGAGCCGATGCGCTCGACCTTGTGCATGGGGTTGGAGCGCAGACCGTAGAGCCTGACTGCGTGGTTCATGATGGCGCTCATCTGGTTGGTGATGGAGTGCAGGTAGGTGGGGGAATAGGGCCTGCCCTCCCCGTCGGTCATGGCCAGCAGCTCGTTCTGGCACTTCACGATGTCAGCGGGCGTGATGGCGTTGACGGCCTTGTCCTCGAAGTACGGCATGGTCTTGGTACGCACCATGTGTTCCTTGCTAAGCCACGTGTTGAGCTTCAGGCGTGGCTTCACGTCCTCGGTGTAGACGTCGAAGAAGTCGCCGAAGCGCATGTCGATGGCGCCGGCGCTGCGGGCGGCGAAGTCGCGCTCCCACGCGAGCGTCGAGGCGCGCGACTTGAAGCTGCGCTTGGTCTTCTTGCGGCGCGCGCCCTGCCAGTCGCGGTGCCAGCACTGCACAGTCCACGTGCCGCGCTCGGGGTCCTTAGTCACGGCCATTGCGCTCCGCCCCCTCGGTGTTCGGCAGCGTGAACAGGCGCTGCTCTAGGTACGATTCGCTCACCTTGCCCGGGATGGTGATGTTGCCGGCAGCGGCCATCTCCTCGTTGAGCCGGCTGATGAGCTTGTAGGCGTAGGACCTCGACACTTTCAGCCTTCGCATGAGTCCGTGGCGCCCAGCATCCTCTCTTCCATGTGTCCTCCTTCTGTCGCTTGCGCAGCCTTACGTATCCATAATCATCTGCTGCGCACTGTAGCATCACGATTATGTAAGGTCAACGTAAATCCACTATGTCCTTACGAAAATGTGATGTATCATGGCTCCAGAGGGCTTACAGGGACTTAAGTAGCGAGAAGGGGCTTGCATGAGGCCGAGCGAGAAGGACCGCAAAGAGGTCGGCGCGAAGATCCGGGAGGTCAGGGAGCGCAGGGGCATGACCCAGCGCGAGCTGGCCGAGAAGGCGGGGCTCACTGAGTCCGCCATGCGCAGCTATGAGCTGGGCTACCGCATGCCCAGCGAGACGCAGGTGAAGCTCATGGCCAAAGCGCTGGGCGTGAAGCCCGAGGCGTTTGCGGACTGCAAGACGAGGACGCACCCCGAGGTGATCCACCTGCTGTTCCAGCTGGAGGACGCGCATGGGCTAGAGCCCGTAAAGGGCGAGGCCGCGATTCGCGCGACAAGGCCGGGGTCGGCCATCGAGCTCGCCCTCATCGACTGGGGCGAGAAGCGTGCCGAACTCGAAGCCGGGAAGATCACCCAGGAGGAGTACGAGGACTGGAAGGACTCGTACTCGCCGGGGAAGAAGGTTCTGTAGATTGGACGATTGAATGCCTGCTGAATTCAATGCGGAAAGGGCTCAGTTCTACCCGTCAAACGACCTTGCATATGCTTGGTTTAAAGATCGAGTCATTGAGGTCCTAACAACTTGGCAAGATGCGGACATCAAAGATATAAACGATTGCATAGAAGTTCACGAATGCAAACGAACCATCGAGGTTCACGAACATATCTTCTCCGAGAGCCAGATTGACGTTTTACATAGTAGGGCACGTACTCTTTTTGGACTTGCCTGCAAGCATGCATCGCTTCTCTTAAAAACTGCTTCAATAACGGACTTGTATGGCATGCTTGAGATTCAGTACTGCGAACAAATCTGGGATTTCTTGGTCGCTTCTGATCTTTATAAGCAGATCGATTGCGATGACTTCTTGAGGCTATTGCTCGGCAATCCCCATACATTTGGAGATATCGTTAAGCACAAGCCCTTGGTAGATGCGTTTGATTCCGAAATCACTAGTGCGTTTATCGACAACGCCAATATTGCCGCTGAACTAATAATCAGGTTGCTTGGTTCGGATAACCATTTTGACGGGTATATCGTGCTTCCAAAATCGCTGAAGAACCCTGCAATAGATGAAATGATGCTCTCTTATTTGGAGAGCCCCAACGCAAACCTTAACTATGTACGCGTCCTAGAGACCTGGCCGCGTGAAGCTCTCAATGCATACAAGCCTTCTGCCGATGTTTTGGTTAGCGCAAAGAAGTCCGCATCGAGATTGACTGCCGAGTTATTCCAAAGTGACGCAATCACATCAATGAGATACGGCGTCGGCGTTCTTATTTCGCCGGATCAGAAGCCATGCAAGGGAATCGCTGTAAAAGGCAGCACTTATACCCTCTCATTCAGCGCTGAATGGCTTTCTGCATATACAGATCCTGGAACTATTTTGAACAACTTCATCTATGTGTTTGATTTCGTAGATTCACACGGCTTGCTGATGGCGCCTTCTAACAAGCACGAACGCAATGCCCTCGTAGAAACTCTTGGCGTACATGTTCGCGAAGAGTATCCAAAGAGTATGAGCTTCAATATGCGCAACACTCAAGCCTTGTCAATCGTCCTAGCATACAGAAGGTTTCTTCTGGAAGCTGGAACTAGATTAGAAGAAGCAGTGGAGTGGTTTTTCAATGACTACATTGAAGATGAGTTTGGCATTTCAGGCTTCTCGATTAGCTTGCCGACCGAAGAAACTAGCATGTTTGATAAGTGCAAATCAATCGGACCCGAAATTGAGAGAGTCGTTAAAGCGTTTCAGCTGTTCGTCGATCGCGGTGAAATTGACAGCGACTATTTTCGTCACATGCAAATAAAGCACTTTGAATCTCTGCCGTCTCTTCTTGGGAAGAAATACCTCGTAGAAGGGAAGAGCTTGTTCCGATACGGGAATGCGTTGTTCTCGGACCAGTCTATGCTTGCGCATTGCCCCGACCATCGTAGCTTTCGATCATTTATAGATGCAATCACTACAAACGATTTGACGATTGCCGACTTTTACGAAGGGTGCTCAGCCTCACTTGAAGAATTGGTCAACGAAGGGTTTATCTGCATCTCCGTTGATGGCTTCATCGAAGCAACCCCCAAGACGAAACTGCTTTACCGGGTTTGGCAACGTGGCGCTTTCCCGATGTGTCTTCTGCCTGAAGAACTCAAGGCAACTGTCGATGGATTAATTTCGGAGAGGATGCTGGAATACTCAGAACACCTGTTGACTCCAAATGAGGCAGACTACATGAATTTCATGTTTAACGATGCCAAGTTCAGCAACTCAATGGCTCTTCGCAACAGATATGATCACGCCGACGGAGCCGTCAGTGATCCTAATTCGCAGGGGATTGAGCATGATTACTGCTATTTGCTCACTTTGCTCATTTGCCTTGTTCTTAAAATCAATGAGGAACTCTCTGTGTTCACCGGAAAAGGTGGAGTTGAGGATTTCGTCGATTGGCCTTGGATCGACGAGAAGATGCTTAATGATATCCTCACCCGCATGCCACAAGGACAAGAGTGAATGACGCTATCCAGTGAGTATCAAATGGGTACACTTTGCGGAACATCCTCACGCACTGCATGCAACGTGATGGAATCAGAGCAACACCATAAACCTTATGGACGCTTCTCCTCATTGAGTGGGAATAGAACAAACGTTCGGTTCTGTGTTATAATATCCTGCAATGGGCGCGGCCTCTTCCGAAGCCGCGCCCATTGCTATATTTGGTCGGATATCGACGGAAACTCAAGCTCAGGGAGGTTTGTTGCGATGGCGTACGATTTCAAGAAGGAGTTCAGGGAGCTCTACAGGCCGTCGGGCAAGCCGGGCGTCGTAACCGTTCCGCCTATGAGCTACGTCGCCGTGCGGGGCAAGGGCGATCCCAATGCCGAAGGCGGCGAGTACCAGAACGCGTTGCCGCTGCTCTACGGCGTCGCATATGCCATCAAGATGTCGAAGAAGGGCCTGCGGGAAATCGAGGGCTATTTCGACTTCGTTGTTCCGCCGCTCGAGGGTTTCTGGTGGCAAGACCGCGCCGATGGCGAGATTGATTATGCGCGGAAGGACGACTTCAACTTCATCTCGTGCATCCGTCTGCCCGATTTCGTCACTCGCGAGGACTTCGACTGGGCAGTTTCGGAAGCTGCCGCCAAGAAGAAGCTGGACTTCTCGGCGGTCGAGCTGCTGAGGGTCGACGAGGGCCTTTGCGTTCAGTGCATGCATACCGGGCCTTACGACGACGAGCCGGCGACCATAGACGCCATGCGCACATTCGCGGCGGAACGGGGCTACGCCCCCGACTTCTCCGAAGCTCGTCTGCATCACGAGATTTACCTCTCCGACCCGCGCAAGTGCGCGCCGGAGAAGCTCAAGACCGTGATCCGTCATCCCATAAAGTTGATTTAGCGAAACGAGTGACGCCGATTGCTTCGGCTTTTTGGGCGCTCGCCGTGGCGTGGGCGGCAACGGGGCGCGCGCTGCGACCGGTGGCGGAGGCCGAGGCGCGGGAGTGCGCGTTCATTTGCACCGCCTTGCACGACCTCGTCACCCTGCTCATGGCGGTGACTGCGAACTGCGACGTGCTTGAGGCGGAGGCATCCGATCAGGCCGGCCTTGCGTCCTGGGTCGCCAACATCCGTCCAGCGGCGGACGAGATGGCGACTCGCATCGCCGACATGCTCATGCACATGGGCGGCGACAAGCCAGGGCGATCCCCGCAACGGGCATTATTATCCGGGAAGCGTTTGGTTGCGAGGTATGCCAGTGTGAGGGCCTGATTCGTCAGGCCCTGCACAGGGGGACCGCGATGGTGGCCACCGCGCCGCCCGAGGGGCTGTTGGCGAGCGAGACGGAGCCCCCGTGGGCGCTCGCGGCCTCGGAGGCGACGTGGAGGCCGAGCCCGTAATGGCGGCCTCCGTCGCGCGAGGAGCGGGAGGAGTCGTCTGTGAAGAGGCGCTCGCAGCCGCGTTCGAGGGCGGCGGGAGAAAAGCCCGGTCCGTCATCGGCGACCTCGATGACGAGGTATCCACCAGCGACGTCGCAGGAGACCGCCACGCGCGAGCGCGCGTGCTCGGCGGCGTTGGCCACGAGGTTCGCGGCGGCTCGCGCCAGGGTGGTTCGGTCGAGTGGGGCCTCGGGCGCGCCCACGACAGCGGGGCCCGTGGCTGCGTCGAGCGTCACGCCTCGCGCCCGGGCGATCTGGGCGGCCTCGGCGAGGACCTGCTCGCAGAGCTCGGCCGGCCGCATGGGGGCCCTCTCCGCCCCGCCGGACCCGCGCGAGGCCTCGATGAGCAGGCGCACGTAGCCGTCGAGCCTTTCGACACCGCCGGCTATGTCGCGCGCGGCGGCCGCGAGGTCGGCGTCTTTCTCGTCTTCCAGCTCCTCCGCCACGAAGTCGGCGTTGGCGCGCAGCACGGTGAGCGGCGTCTTGAGATCGTGGGCGAGCGACGCCACCTGCTCGCGCTGCCCCCGCTCCGCGGCCCAGCGGGCCTCGAGCGACTCGGCGAGGGAGGCCCGCATGGCGTCCATCGCGGCGAGGACGTCGTTCACCTCGCGCACGTTGGTGCTGCCGACCGCGAAGTCGAGCTCCCCCGCGCCGACGCGCCCCGCCGCCTCCGCGAGCGGCGCCATCTTGCGCGAGATCACGCGGCTCGCGCGGCGCGCCACGAGCGCGAGCGCGAGCGCGCTTCCCGCCGCGGCGCCGACGAGCATGAGGTTCTGCGGGTTGGGAAGCAGGCCGGCGAGATCGCGCGAGACCCACTGCGGCAGGTACTCGCTGACGAGCGCGCATGCCCCGCCACCCTTGAGCGGGAACGCGGCGTAGGTGAGGCCCGAGCCCCCGCCCTCGATCTCCACTGTGCCCGGATCCGCGGCGAGTGCCGTACGGGCCATTTCCGCTGCGTCCTCGAGCCGCGTGCCCTCGAGGTCTGTCATCAGCACGTATCCGTCCTTGTTCAGGATGAGGTAGCGGTACGCCGTCGGCACGTCCTGCTGCCCGCAGACGCCGTCGCGTGCCAGGCCCACCGCGACCTCGCGCGCATTGGCCGGCCCCCAGCTTGCCTCGTAGACGAAGCCCGCGTTGATCGCCGCGGAGAGCGCCATGAACGCGGCGATCCACGCCGTGGCGACCGCCGCGAACGCGTAGGCGAAGTAGCGCGCGATGACGAAGGAGAGCGGCATGCCCCCGCGACCTCGCGCCCCGGTCCTCAGAGCTGCCACTTGTACCCCATCCCCCAGACGGTCGCGATCGGGTCGGCGCCGGCCTCGGAGAGTTTCCTCCGGGCGCGGCTGACCTGCATGGATATGGCCGCGTCGTCGGCGTCGCTCTCCCAGCCGAGCACTGCCTCGCGGATCTGCGCGCGGCTCATGACCTGCCCGGGGTGGCGGGCGAGGTACTCGCAGATGGCGTACTCGGTGGGCGTGAGCGGCACGGCCTCGTCGCCCACGGCGAGGCCGCGCGCCCCGAGGTCGATCCGCACCTCCCCGAAGGAGAGGGCGTGCGAGCGCGGCCGGCGCTCACGGCGTAGATGGGCCGCGACCTTGGCGCGCAGCTCCGCGGCCCCGAAGGGCTTGCGGACGTAGTCGTCGGCGCCCAGGCCGTAGCCGGCCACGGCGTCCTCCTCGGTCACGCGCGCGGTCAGGAAGATGATGGGCCCGTCGAAGTCCGGGCGGATCTGCCGCACGAGCTCGAAGCCGTCGAGCCCCGGCATCATGACGTCGCAGAGCACGAGGTCGAAGCGCGAGAGGTCCGTCCCCGGGACCGCCGTCGGGTCCGCTGCCTTGACGACCTCATGGCCGTCGCGGCCGAGGACGCGCGCGAGCGCGTCGAGGATCGCCCGCTCATCATCCACTGCCAGTATCCTCGCCATGTTCGACCTCCTGAAACTTCCGTCGGAATTGTACTAGCGCCGCGCTCAGCGGTCCAGAGCCCCGCGCGCAGCCGCGGGCGCGGGCGCCCACATGGCGATCTCAGGGTTGGGCAGCACGCGGTCGGCGATCGAGCGCAGCGCCGACCCCCCAGCCGGCGTCGAGCAGGGCATTCCCGCCCAGGACGAGCGCTGCGGAGAGGAGGGCGAGCACGGCGGCGAGCGGCTTCCTACGCATCTGCCCTCCCGTCCTCGAAACGGCAGAACCAGGCCAGAAGGACGGCGGCGGCTGCCAGGGCGAGCACGAGGCCAGCGAGCGCAGTCGTGAGGAGAGGGGCCGCCGCGCGTGCGGCGTCGATGAAGGCCTCTACCCCGAGCGACCCCAGGCGCGCGGGCCAGGCGAGCGGCACCCAGCTCAGGGGCGTCGCCAGGGCACCGGTGAGCTCGCCGGTCATGAGGCCGTGCGCAAGTCCGCCCACTGAGAAGAACGCGAGGGGCGTCCCCGCCGCGCCGGCGCAGATGGCGGCGTTGCGGCTGAGGCGCAGGGCCACGCCGAGCCCCAGCGCGTAGAGGGGCAGGCTGCCCAGCACGATGCCCGCCCAGGCGGCCGCAAGCGG